>NZ_BAAGVK010000001.1:0-214397 GCF_054780915.1 Hydrogenophaga aquatica
CATGCCCACCGGGCTCAACAACCAGGGGAGCATTGTGAGTGTTGTGTTCCACACGAAATGACGAAGGACCCATGCAACTCAAACCCGTACTGCTGGCCGTTGCCGCCCTGGCTGCACTGCCCGCCATGGCCCAGAACCTGACCGTCGTCAACTTCGGCGGTGCCAACGGCGCCGCGCAGAAGAAGGCCTATTTCGAGGCCTACGAGAAGGCCTCCGGCGGCAAGATCACCGGCGTGGAGTACAACGGCGAGCAGGCCAAGATCAAGGCCATGGTCGAAGCCAAGAAGATCACCTGGGACGTGGTCGAGGTGGAAAGCCCCGACGTGAACCGCGGCTGCGACGAAGGCCTGTTCGAGAAGATCGACTGGGCCAAGATCGGCAACAAGGCTGACTTCCAGCCCGCTGCCGTACACGAGTGCGGTGTGGGTGCCTTCGTGTGGTCCACCGTCATGGCCTACAACGGCGACAAGCTCAAGTCTGGTCCCGTCACCTGGGCCGACTTCTGGGACGTGAAGAAATTCCCCGGCAAGCGTGGCATGCGCAAGGGCGCCCGCTACAACCTCGAATTCGCGCTGATGGCCGATGGCGTCAAGCCCGCCGACGTGTACAAAGTGCTGGCCACCAAGGACGGCGCCGAGCGCGCGTTCAAGAAGATGACCGAGCTCAAGCCCAACATCCAGTGGTGGGAAGCCGGTGCGCAGCCCCCGCAGTTCCTGGTGGCTGGCGACGTGGCCATGACCACCGCCTACAACGGCCGTATCGACGCGGCCCAGCGCGAAGGCAAGAACCTGAAGATCACCTGGACCGGCGGCATCTACGACCTGGACTACTGGGTCATCCCGAAAGGCTCCCCGAACAAGGACGCCGCGATGAAGTTCATCGCCACCGCCAGCTCCATGGACGCACAGGCCGAGTACGCCCGCAACATCTCCTACGGCCCGACCAACAACAAGGCGCTGTCCAAGCTGGACGCCAAGGTGCTGGACCTGCTGCCCACGTCCCCCGCCAACAGCAAGGACTCGCTGCAGTTCAACATCGGTTTCTGGGCTGACCAGGGCGAGGCCCTGGAGAAGCGCTTCGCTGCCTGGGCTGCACAATGATGATTGCCGGCGGAACCGATCTGGCCCAGCAGTTGCGGCGCGCCGAAAGGCGCAAGAAGGTGCGCGCCGTGGCGCTCACCCTGCCTCTGCTGATCTTCCTGCTGGTGTTCTTCCTGGTTCCGCTGGCCAGTCTGCTGGTGCGGGCGGTGGAGAATCCCGAAGTCGCAGATGCCTTGCCCCGCACGGGGCAGGCGCTCGACGGCTGGGACCGCCACGGCCCGCCGCCGGACGCCGCCTATGCCGCCATCCTGCAAGACCTCTCATCCATTGAAGAGACCGCGCGGGCTGGCGTGCTGGCACGCCGCCTCAACAGCGAGGTGGCGGGCAGCCGCTCCCTCATCATGGGCACCTACCGCGCCCTGCCGCTGGGTGAAAACCTTTCGCCAGCGCAGGCCCGCGAAGCCCTGTTGGCCCACGACGAGCGCTGGGGTGAACTGCCCTACTGGCAGGCCATTGCCAAGAACAGCTCGCGTTGGACGCCCGACTACCTGCTCACCGCCATCGACCTCAAGCGCTCGCCCGAAGGTGGCATCGAGCGCGTGCCCGCCGACGAAGCTGCCTTCAGCGACATCCTGCTGCGCACCTTCCACATGAGCGCGGTGGTCACTGCCATTGCGCTGCTCATCGGTTACCCCCTGGCCTACTGGCTCAGCACGCTGAGTGAGCGCAAGGCCAACATGATGCTGATCCTCGTTCTGCTGCCTTTCTGGACATCGGTGCTGGTGCGCATTGCCGCCTGGATCGTGCTGCTGCAGAACAACGGGTTGATCAACCGCTTCCTCATGGCCATCGGCGTCACCGATGCGCCATTGCCCCTGCTGTTCAACCGCACAGGCGTCATCATCGCCATGGTGCACATCCTGCTGCCGTTCATGATCCTGCCGCTGTACAGCGTCATGAAGTCCGTGCCGCCCAACTACCTGCGCGCTGCCATATCGCTGGGCAGCCCGCCGCTGGCCGCCTTCTTCCGCGTGTACCTGCCGCAAACCTACCCCGGTGTGGCCGCGGGCGGCCTGCTGGTGTTCATCACCTGCATTGGCTACTACGTCACCCCCGCGCTGCTGGGCGGCGCTGGCGACCAGATGCTGAGCTACTACGTGGCCCAGTACACCAACGTCGAAGTCAACTGGGGCATGGCCTGCGCCCTGGGTGGCGTGCTGCTGACCGCCACGCTGGTTCTCTACGCGTTCTACCGCAAGGTCTCCAAGGCCGAGCTGAGCCTGGGTTGAAGGAAGCACACCAATGTTCAAGCTCCCCGAATTCCCCGCCTACTACGGCCTGTTCGACAAGCTGGGCTGGCTGGCCCTGCGGCTGGCAGCCGTGCTGGTGCTGGTCTTTCTGGTCCTGCCCATCGTGGTGATCGTGCCGCTGTCATTCAGCGACAGCACCTTCCTGGCCTACCCCATCGAAGGCTGGTCGCTGCAGTGGTACCGTGAAATGTGGAACGCGCCCGAATGGGCCCGCGCCACGCGCAACAGCTTCATCGTGGCCCCGGCGGCCACGTTGCTGGCCACGGTACTGGGCACGCTGGCGGCCATGGGCTTGGCACGCAACAAGTTTGCGGGCAAAGGGTTGATCACCGGCCTGCTCATCTCCCCCATGGTGGTGCCCATCGTGGTGGTGGGCGTCAGTACCTACCTGTACTTTGCACGCCTGGGCCTCAACGACTCCTACCTCGGCCTCATCCTTGTTCACGCCGCGCTGGGTGCGCCCTTCGTGGTGACCACCGTGCTGGCCACGCTGCAAAGCTTCAACCTCAACCTGGTCAAGGCCAGCCTCAGCCTGGGCGCTAGCCCGCTGGAAACCTTTTTCCGCGTGACGCTGCCGGTCATCGCCCCGGGCGTGATCTCGGGTGCGCTGTTCGCCTTCGCCACGTCGTTCGACGAGGTGGTGGTAACGCTGTTCCTGGCCGGGCCCGAACAGGTGACGCTGCCGCGCCAGATGTTCACCGGCATCCGCGAAAACATCTCCCCCACCATCGCCGCAGTGGCCACGCTGCTCATCCTCTTCACCACCGCGCTGATGATGACGTTGGAATGGCTGCGCGGCCGCCGCAAGTGACGCACCGCAATGATGAAGTTGCTTGAAAAGATGCGGCTGGGCGCCCGCCTGGCGTGGGCGTTCGGTCTGCTGCTGGTACTGCTGGTGGCCATGGCGGCGATCTCCGTTCGGCAGATGGCCACCATCCACGACGCACTGGATTACTACGCCAGCACGACCACGCCCTCGCTCGCTGCGGTCAAGACCTGGCAGGACAAGGTGGCCAGCATCCGCATGGTGCAGGGCCAGCACCTGATGACTGTTTCGGCCGACGAGATGGACATCCTCGAAGCCAAGATCGCCGAGGCCTACACGCAACTGAACCAGGAACTCGCCGCGCACGAAAAACTGCTCGTCAACGACGAGGACCGCGAGCTTTGGACAGCCGTGACCGAAGCGACACAGCGCTCCATGAGCGACTGGGACAAGCTCAAGGCCGTATCGCGCGAGTCGCTTGAAGACCCAGAAAAAATCGAAGAAGCCCGCAGGCTCTTCACCGGCAAGTCGGAGCGCCTGTTCCGTGCCACGCTGGACGCGATTGACAAGGAGTGGTCCTTCAAGTCCGGCGTGGCCGCACAACTGGCAGACAAGGGCGCGGCAGTGTTCCAGTTGTCACTGTCCACGCAGCTGGCCGCGTCGGTTCTGGCCATCGTCCTGGGCATTCTGGCCGCCTGGCTGGTGATGCGTTCGGTCACGCGGCAGATGGGCGGCGAACCGAAGGACGTTGCCACCATCGCCCTGTCCATCGCCGAGGGTGACCTGACCACCCAGGTGCGCACCGGTGCCACTGACCGCAACAGCGTCATGGCCGCCATGGCCACCATGCGTCGGCAGCTGGCCGAACTGGTGGGCGAAGTGCGCCAGGGCAGCGACAGCATCGCCAGCAGTTCGGCCGAGATTGCCAGCGGCAACCTCGACCTGAGCCAACGCACAGAACAACAGGCCAACGATCTGCAACGCACCGTGGCGTCGGTGGAGCAGCTGGCCGAAACCGTCAAGCACAGCGCCGACACCGCGGAACAGGCCAACCGCCTGGCCGCCAACGCGTCCAGCGCCGCGCAGGCGGGGGGCCAGTCCGTCACACAGGTGGTGGCCACCATGCAGGACATCGCAGCCTCGTCCCGCACCATCAGCGAGATCACCGGGGTCATCGACGGCATCGCGTTCCAGACCAACATCCTGGCGCTCAACGCCGCCGTGGAAGCCGCTCGCGCTGGTGAACAAGGCCGGGGCTTTGCCGTGGTGGCGGGGGAAGTGCGCTCGCTGGCGCAGCGCTCCGCCGAAGCCGCCAAGCAGATCAAGCAACTCATCGGTGACAACGTGAGCAAGGTGGAAACGGGCGTCAGCCAGGTCCACGAGGCTGGCGAATCCATCCACCGGATCGTTGACCAGGTGCAACAGGTCAGCGGCCTGATCGAGCAGATCCACAGCGCCACCACGGCCCAGTACCAGGGCATCCACCAGGTCAGCGATGCCATTGGCCGCATTGACCAGGCCACCCTGCAAAACGCCGCACTGGTGGAGCAAAGCAGCGCCGCTGCCGAAAGCCTGCGCCAGCAGGCGGACCGGCTGGCACGGCTGGTGGGCGTGTTCCGCCTGCAGCTCCCGGGCCCCGCCGCCTACCCCGCCCTATCGGAGACATGATGCCGGACAAGAACCAACCCCTGGGCGGCAACGAGATGCCGCGCTTCGGTGGCCCCGCCACCATGATGCGCCTGCCCACTGCTGCCAGCCCCGAAGGGCTGGACGCCTGCTTCATCGGTGTGCCGCTGGACATAGGCACCAGCCACCGGCCCGGCGCACGCTTCGGCCCGCGCCAGATACGGGCCGAGTCCTGCCTGATCCGCCCCTACAACATGGCCACCGGCGCTGCCCCTTTCGACGCCCTGCAGGTGGCTGACCTGGGCGACGTGGCCATCAACACCTTCCACCTGCCCAAGTCGGTGGATATCATCGAGCAGCACTACCGCCCCGTGGTCGACAGCGGCTGCATCCCGCTCACCCTGGGTGGTGATCACACCATCGTGCTGCCCATCCTGCGGGCGGTGGCGGCCAAGCATGGCCCGGTGGCGCTCATCCACGTGGACGCCCACGCCGACGTCAACCCAGACATGTTCGGCGAGCCGCTGGCGCACGGCACCCCCTTCCGCCGCGCGGTGGAAGAAGGCCTGCTGCAAGGCAACAAGGTCTGGCAGATCGGCCTGCGCGGCAGCGGCTACTCGGCCGAAGACTTCGACTGGCCGCGCCAGCAGGGTTTCACCATCGTGCCCGCGCACGAAGTGTGGTGGCAATCGCTGGCACCGCTGATGGCGCGCATCCGCGAAGCCATCGGGCCCAACACGCCCACTTACCTGAGCTTCGACATCGACGGCATCGACCCCGCCTACGCGGGCGGCACCGGCACGCCCGAGATCGGTGGACTGAACGTGCCGCAAGCGCTGGAGATCGTGCGCGGCTGCCGGGGCCTCAACCTCGTGGGCTGCGACCTGGTCGAGGTGTCACCCGCCTACGACCCGTCTGGCAACACGGCACTTCTGGGCGCCAACCTGCTGTACGAGATGCTGTGCGTGCTGCCCGGGGTGAAATACCGGTGACTGCACGGTCAACGCTTTGGCGCTAACCTTTTCTTTTTGCCTACACCTAGAGAGACAACCATGGACATGAAGGCCTCCCCCCTCGCGCAACTGAAGGACCCCACCCTGCTCAAGACCGACGCGCTGATCAACGGCCAGTGGGTGGCTGGCAGCAGCCGTTTTGACGTGCTCGACCCCGCCACCGGCCAGAAGCTGGCCGACGTGGCCAACCTGGGCCCGGCCGACGCTGAAGCGGCCATTGCCGCAGCCAACGCCGCCTGGGGCGCCTGGAAGAACAAGACCGCCAAGGAACGCAGCAACATCCTGCGCAAGTGGTACGACCTGCTGATGGCCAACCAGGACGACCTGGGCCGCCTGATGACCGCCGAGCAGGGCAAGCCGCTGCCCGAAGCCAAGGGCGAAGTCGCCTACGGCGCCAGCTTCGTGGAGTGGTTTGCCGAAGAGGCCAAGCGCGTCAACGGTGAAACCCTGCCCCAGTTCGACAACAACCGCCGTCTGCTGGTGCTCAAACAGCCCATCGGCGTTTGCGCGGCCATCACGCCGTGGAACTTCCCGCTGGCCATGATCACCCGCAAGGTGGCTCCGGCACTCGCCGCAGGCTGCCCTGTCGTCATCAAGCCCGCGGAACTCACGCCACTCACCGCGCTGGCCGCCGCCGAGCTGGCTATCCGCGCAGGCATTCCGGCGGGTGTGCTCAACGTCATCACCGCCGACAGCGCCAACTCCATTGCCGTGGGCAAGGTCATTTGCGCCAGCGACGTGGTTCGCCACCTCAGCTTCACCGGTTCCACCGAGGTGGGCCGTATCCTCATGGCGCAGTGCGCGCCCACCGTCAAGAAGATGTCGCTGGAACTGGGCGGCAACGCCCCCTTCATCGTCTTTGACGACGCGGACATCGACTCCGCCGTGGAAGGTGCCTTTGCCAGCAAGTACCGCAACGCGGGGCAGACTTGCGTGTGCTCCAACCGCATCTACGTGCAGGAAGGCGTGTACGACGAGTTCGTGACCAAGTTCGCCGCCAAGGTGGCCACCGCCAAGGTGGGCAACGGCTTTGACGAAGGCGTGAACCAGGGCCCGCTGATTGAGGAGGCCGCTCTTGAAAAAGTGCAGCGCCATGTGGACGACGCCAAGGCCAAGGGTGGCCGCGTGCTGGTGGGTGGCAAGCGCCTGCAAGGGCAGTTCTTCGAGCCCACCGTGGTGGCAGACGCCACAGCCGACATGCTCTGCGCCCGCGAGGAAACCTTCGGCCCCTTCGCACCGGTCTTCAAGTTCAAGACCGAGCAGGAAGCCATTGACGCCGCCAACAACACCGAGTTCGGCCTGGCCAGCTACTTCTACAGCCGCGACATCGGGCGCATCTACCGCGTGGGCGAGGCGCTGGAATACGGCATGGTCGGCATCAACGTGGGCATTCTGGCCACCGAGCACGTGCCTTTCGGCGGCGTGAAGCAGTCTGGCCTGGGCCGCGAAGGCTCGCACCACGGCATGGACGACTACGTCGAGATCAAGTACCTCTGCGTGGGCGATATCCTGAAATAAGCCGCCGCAGCACTTCCTTGAGCGCCCGCGCCTCGTCGGCCCCCAGGTCGGCGAGTACGCGGGCCTCGTGCTTTTTGGCCGCCTGCAGCAAGCCCTCCACCCGGGTGCGGCCCTCGGGCGTGATGTTGACCAGGGCTTGCCGCCGGTCGGTCGTGCCGGTGGCGCGGCTCACCAGCCCGGCGGCCTCCATGCGGATGACGAGCTTGGTCACCGTAGGCTGCTTGGCCAGCACGGTTTCGGCCAGCTCCCCCAGGGTGATCGCCCCACCGCGAGAGAGCGTGGCCAGCACGCGCCACTCCGGCACGCTCAGCCCCGCCCGCTCCACCTCGCGGTGAAATTCCTGCGACACCTGGTGGCTGGCGCGTGCCAGCAGGTAAGCCAGGTAATCGTGAACGAAAGGCTCGCCCGGCACCGGTGCGTCAGGCCTGGCCATGGTCCAGCCCCCGGGTGGTCGCCAGCCGGCCCCCGTGGAACACCAGCGGCGGCCCGGCCTCCTGCGCAAAGCCGCAGCGCTCCACCTCTCCCACGAACAGCACATGGTCACCTTCGTCGTAGCGGCTGCGGTTGTGGCACTCGAACCAGGCTTGCACACCATCCAGTATGGGCAGACCGTTGTCGCTCAGGTGGTAGGCCGTCTGAGCGAACCGGTCCCCCTGCCCTTTGGCAAAACGTTCACACAGTGCCATCTGGTCCGCGCCAAGCACGTTGATGACGTAGTGGCTGCCAGTGCAGAAGAACGGCTGCGCCGCAGACTGGCTGCGCAGGCTCCACAGCACCAGCGGCGGCGACAGAGACAGCGAGTTGAACGAACTGGCCGTGACCCCCAGGAAGGGCCGACCCTCCACACGCGACTCGGGCGGCACGCGCAGGGTGATCACCGTCACCCCGGTGGCAAAGCGCGCCAGCGCCTGCCGGAAATGAGCGGGCTCGAAGTCCGGCGCGCGGGCCGCGCCCAATGCGGAGTCAGGGTGTCTCATGTTGTCATTGTATGAATATTCATGTATTCTGAGCAACAGGAGATAAACATGCTGGTAGAACGCATAGAACACAAATGGCTTGCCGCCTTCGAGCGCAGCTTTGGCCTTTGCAACGTGCAACCCGGTGACACCGTTGCCGTGGTGGCCGAAACACAGTCGCGCCGCGTGAATGTGGAGCTGGCACGCCTGGCGCTGGAGCGCCTGGGTGCCCGTGTGTTCGAGGTCGTGCTGCCCACACCGCCGCTGAACGCCCCTGTGCCCGTGCGCTCCACCGGCGCCAGCGACGCACTGCAACAACTTGCCCCCGTGGTGGCTGCACTGGCCCGCTGCACGATGGTGGTGGACTGCACCGTTGAAGGCCTGTTGCACGCACCGGAGCTGCCCGTGATCCTCAAGGGCGCCGATGGCAACGTGCCGCGCCTGTACATGATCTCCAACGAGCACCCGGAAATCCTGGAACGCACTCAACCCGACCCCGCACTCGAAGGCACCGTGCGCCAGGCCATGCGCATGCTGCGCGGTACGGCGCAGATGCACGTCACCTCGGCGGCAGGCACCGATCTGCGCGTGAACCTGAACAAGGCCGTGGTTGGCGGCGTCTGGGGTTTCTGCGGCAAACCGGGCATGGTCTCGCACTGGCCCGGCGGGCTGGCGCTCGCCTTCCCGGCTGCGGGCTCGGTCCAGGGGCGCCTGGTCATGGCCCCGGGAGATGTGAACCTCACCTTCAAGCGCTACCTGCGCGACACCATCGAACTCACCATCCAGGACGATGCCATCACGGCCATCGACGGCCAGGGCGTGGACGTGGACATGATGCGCGAACACTATGCGGCTTGGGCCGCCAGCGAGGGGCACAGAGGCGCCTACGCCGTGTCACACGTGGGCTTCGGCCTCAACCCCGCCGCGCGCTGGGACGCCATGACCTTCTACGACAAGCGCGACTGCAATGGCACCGAACTGCGCGCCTTTGCGGGCAACTTTCTCTATTCCACGGGTGCCAACGAGGTGGCAGGCCGTCACACGCTGGGCCACTTCGATCTGCCCATGCGCGGCTGCACCATCCGGCTGGACGATACGGTCGTCATCGACGCTGGCCAGATCGTGCCGGGTGTGTTCGACGCCACGCCGGTGCAACGGTGAACGGTATGACCGGCAACGGCACCGGGGAGCCCATCCCCTGCTACCAGGAAACCGGGAGCGAGCACTCGGCGCGTCCGGCGCTCGTCTTCCTGCACGGCATCGGCGGAGGCAGCGCCGGGTGGCACCACCAGCAACAGGCCTTTGCCCAGCAGGGTTACCACACCCTGGCCTGGGAAATGCCCGGCTATGGCCGCAGCCCGCTGATCGCCCCCTACGACTTCCCTGGCCTGGCCGAAGCGCTGCGGCGCATGCTGGATGCCGCCCGCGTGGAGCGCGCCATCCTGATCGGCCACAGCCTGGGCGGCATGGTCGCACTGCAAGCCTGGACCGTGATGCCTGAACGCATCCAGGCCATGGTGCTGGCGGCCACCAGCCCCGCCTTCGGACACGGCAGCGGCGACTTCCAGCAGCAGTTCCTCGCCCAGCGGCTGGCGCCGCTGGATGCAGGCCAAACCCTGGCCCAGGTGGCCGAACGGCTCGTTCCCGCCATGGCCGCGCCGAACGCATCCGCCGCATCACTGGCCGAAGCCAAGGCGTGCATGGGAGCCATCCCGCCGGCCAGCTACCGCGCCGCGCTTCAGGCCCTGGTCACGTTCGAGCAGCGTGCCGCCCTGCCCACCATCACCGTTCCCACCTTGTGCCTAGCGGCAGAACACGACCGGACCGCAGCGCCCAGCGTCATGCAGCGCATGGCCGCACGCATTCCCGGCGCCCAGTACGTGGAAATTGCAGGCGCGGGCCATCTCGTGAATTTCGAGCGCCCAGACGCCTTCAATGCCGCCGTCGCCGATTTCCTCGACACCCTCTCTTCAACCCAGGACTGAAGCCATGACCCTGCCCCGCGTCCACATGCCCATCTGCGGCGACGACTACCCGCTGACCGACAAGCAACGCCAGCTGATGTCCCTGGCCCGGGAGCTGGGACAGGAGCGGTTCGCGCCACGTGCGGCGCAGCTTGACCGTGATGCCGCCTTCCCGTTCGAGAACTACGCCGACATGCGCGACGCCGGCCTGCTGGGCCTGTGCGTGCCCGAAACCCACGGCGGCCATGGCGCCGACTACGCCACCTACGCGCTCGTCTCGGCCGAGATCGGCCGCTCGTGCGGCGCCACGGCACTTACCTTCAACATGCACGTGTGCACCATGCTCTGGAGCGGCCTGCTCTCCGAAGACCTGGACATGACGCCCGAGCAACGCGCCCTGCACCGCGAACACCAGGCCGTGCATTTCCACCGCGTCGTCAGGGAAGGCGCCATCTATGCGCAGCCCTTCTCGGAAGGCGGCGCCGCAGCCGCTGGCGCACAGCCCTTCGGCACCACGGCCGTCAAGACCGATGGCGGCTGGCTCATCAACGGCAAGAAGATCTTCGCGTCCCTGTCAGACGCGGCCGATTATTTCGGCGTGCTGTGCACCGAGAAGAAACCGGATGCCGACCTCTCCCGCCGCGACACGCTCTACCTCGCCGTGCCGCGCAATGCGCCAGGCGTCACCGTTGAAGGCGACTGGGACCCGCTGGGCATGCGCGCCACCGTGTCGCGCAACCTCGTCTTCAAGGACGTGTTCGTGCCCGACGAAGCCGCGCTGATGCCACAGGGCATCTACTTCCAGGCGGCGAGCCGCTGGCCCCACATGTTCATGACGCTGGCTCCCACCTACATGGGCATCGCCCAGGCCGCCTACGACTTCACGGTGGCCTACCTGCGCGGCGAAATCCCCGGCACGGGCCCCATCAAGCGGCGCCAGTTCGCCACCAAGCAGATCGCCGTGGCCGAGATGTTCATCAAACTGGAGCAGACACGCAACCTGTTCCTGCGTGCCATCGAAGACGCCCGGCTGGACCCGCCCAAGTCCTCGCGCCTGCGCGCCTACGCGGCCCAGTACACCATCATGGAAAACGCCCAGGATCTGGCCCGCCTGGCCATCCGCACTTGCGGTGGTCAGTCAATGCTCAAGTCGCTGCCGCTCGAACGGCTCTACCGCGACGCCCGCTGTGGCTCGCTCATGCTGCCCTGGACGGCGGAACTGTGCATGGACCGCATCGGGCGCGAGGCGCTCTACGAACCGGGTGAAAGCGACGCATGAGTCTTGGCGAGCAAGGCACCAACGAAACGTCTCCGCTGACTGCGGCACTGACCCGGCGAGTCCGGCTGACACCCGACGCGACCGCGCTGCGCTTCACTGGCCGCAGCTACAGCTACGCCAATTTCTGGCGCCGGGTGGAACGGGTCACGGGCCACCTGCAGTCCCTGCTGGGCCACAGCCTGGAGCGCAGACACGCGAGCGATACGGGCCCCAGGGTGGCGTGGCTGGGCATGAACCACGAACTGCAACTTGCCACGCTTTTCGCGTGCGCCAGGGTTGGCGCGGTGTTCATGCCCCTGAACTTCCGGCTGGCCGTGCCCGAGCTGCGCGACGTGCTGAACCAGGCGCAACCTGGCCTGCTGGTGCACGACGACGCCTGCCATGAGGCCGCGCAGGCCCTGCAGACCGGCGGGTGGCAAACCCGGCACCATGACGCGCTGATACAGACCCCGTCGCCACGCGGCCTGCCCTTGCCTGCCGTCGACGGGCAAACCCCTGTGCTGCTGGTGTACACCTCAGGCACCAGCGGCCATCCCAAGGGAGCGATCCACACCCAGCACGGCCTGCTGGCGAACGCCCGCGCCAGCGAATGGGCGCACCAATTCACCCCCGACGACCACGTGCTCAGCGCTCTGCCCATGTTCCACGTGGGGGGCCTGTGCATCCAGACGTTGCCAGCACTGCTCGCCGGGCTGCCTGTCAGCTTGCTGCCGCGTTTCGAGCCAGGCACCTGGCTGAAGGCCGTGCGCGAACTTCGCCCCAGCCTCTCGCTTCTGGTGCCCGCCACCCTGCGCGCGGTGATCGACCACCCGGACTGGAACCACGCCGACTTGAGCAGCCTGCGCGGCATCATGACGGGCTCATCCACCATCCCGCTGGCCTACCTGCGTGCGTTCCACGAGCGCGGCATCCCCGTCGGCCAGATCTACGGGAGCACCGAAACCGGGCCGGTGTCCATCTGCCTGCCGCTGGACGACGCCATCGAGCGCGAAGGCGCCGCTGGCTGGCCGGCACCGGACGTCGAGGTCAAACTGCTCGACAACCAAGGCAGCGAGGTGCCCCAGGGCCAGGCCGGGGAAATCTGCCTGCGCGCACCGAACCTCATGCGTGGCTACTGGAACACCCAGAACCCCACCCCGGGGCAAGGCCTGCGCGCGGGCTGGTTCCACAGCGGCGACCTGGGCGTTCGGGCACAGGACGGCTGCATCTCGGTCGTCGGGCGCAGCAAGGACATGATCATCTCCGGCGGCGAGAACATCTACCCCGCAGAGATCGAAAACCAGCTGGTGACACTGCCCGGGGTGTCGGAGTGCGCGGTGATCGGGATGGACGACGCCCGTTGGGGCGAGGTGCCTGTCGCCGCCATCGTACGCAGCGACGACCCTGCGGGCGCGGCCTTGAGCGAAGCACTCGTCATGGCGCATCTGCAAGCCCGAATCGCCCGCTTCAAGCTGCCGCGCAAGGTGGTGTTTCTGCAGGCGCTGCCCAAAAGCGCGCTGGGCAAAATCCAGAAAACCGCGTTGCGTGCGAGCCTGTGAAATGGAAATAGTCGCATACAATGCGGGCATCGCGGGCGTCGTTCAATGGTAGGACCTGAGCTTCCCAAGCTCAAGACGTGGGTTCGATTCCCATCGCCCGCTCCATCTCTCTCTTAGTTGCCAGCCCTCGCCTGTACCGCGGCGGCTTTCCGCCAAGGCATGGGCCCACCTGCCATGACGAAGACCACCTCTCCCAGCGCTGGCCAACCGTTGCCGAAGATTGCCCTGCTGGGTATCGGCATGATGGGCTTTCCCATGGGCAAGCGGCTGTGTGAAGCCGGCTACCCGGTCCACGCCTGGAACCGCTCACGCGACAAGGCAGAACGCCTCACCGCCTTTGGCGCTCAGGTCCACGACACGCCCGCACAGGCCATCGCCCAGGCCGACATCGTCATCACCCTCCTTCTTGACGGCGACGCCGTTGCCGATGTGCTGTTCCAGCCCGAGGCCTTGCAGGCCATGCGCGCGGGCCAGCTTGTGGTCGACATGTCCTCCATACGCCCCGCCCAGGCGCAGGCGCATGCCGCCCGGCTGGAAGGCCACGGTGTCGCCCATCTTGACGCACCCGTTTCAGGCGGCACGGTCGGCGCCGAACAAGGCACCTTGGCCATCATGGCCGGGGGGCGGGCAGACGATTTCCAGAGGGCTCAGCCGGTGCTCGGCGTGCTCGGGCAGGCCACCCACGTGGGCGGTCACGGAACCGGCCAGCTTGCCAAGCTGGCTAACCAGATGATCGTCGGCATCACCATCGGTGCCGTGGCTGAAGCCCTGCTGCTTTGCCAGAAAGGCGGCGCGGACATCGGCAAGGTGCGCGAAGCCATTGGCGGCGGCTTCGCCGAGAGCCGGATTCTCCAGGTGCACGGCCAGCGCATGGTCGAAAACGACTTTGCCAAACGCGCGGCCATGACGGTCCAGCTCAAGGACATGCGCAACGCGCTCCTCACCGCCGAAAGCCTGGGATTCGAAGCACCCATCACCGGCCTCTTCGAACAGCTGTACGCCCAGGCAGTGACAGACGGCCTGGGCGACCTTGACCATTCCGGCCTGTTCGTTGAGCTGGCCAGGCGCAACGGCATGGCATGAAGTTCGAGCTGGCGCAGGCCCATGCACCAGTCCACCGGTCCAGGCAGCACTGGGCCCTGGCGGGGCTGGTGTTCCTTTCTTGCGCCCTGCTGTTCGCCTACCTCATCTGGCACACCGAGCAGCGCCGCTCCTCGGTCCAGCGCGCCACGGCGTTGAGCATCGCCACCGAGCAGGCGCAGGTCATCGAAAGCCGCATACAGCGGCTGATGTCTGCCACCTACCTGCTGGCGGCGATCGTCCGCAAGGACGGCGGCGAGGTGCGCCAGTTCGAGGAAGTCGCTTCACAGATCCTGCCCTTCTACCCCGGGGTGCAGTCCCTGGCGCTGTCCCCGGGAGGGGTCATCCGGCACGCCGTACCCCTGGGGCCCAACATCGGATCGATAGGGTTCAACCAGCTGGCCGACCCCGCACAGAGCCCGGAGGCCTTTCTTGCGCGAGACACCGGTCGACTGACATTGGCAGGCCCGCTCAACCTGGCCCAGGGCGGCGTCGGGGCCGTGGGCAGGCTGCCCATCTTCCTGCCCGATGACAAGGGCCAGGAAGCATTCTGGGGGTTCGCCAACGTCATCATCCGCTTCCCGGACGCGCTCGCATCAACCGGCATGGATGGCCTGCCCGAGCAGGGCTACGATTACGAGCTCTGGCGCATCAAGCCAGACACTGGCACCCGCCAGGTCATCGCTGCCTCGCCAGGTGTCATGCAGGGTGCGCAGCTGCACGAACCCGTGGAAAGGACCCTGCGGGTTCCCAATGGCCAATGGACGCTGAGCCTGGCACCGCGCGGTGGCTGGAACCGGTCGGCTGAGCTGGGCATCTACGCACTCGCGGCACTGGTCTTCAGTGGCATGCTGTCCTACCTGCTCAAGCTGGTGCTCGACCAGAAGCTCCACCGCCTCTCGCTGGAGGAACAGGTGATGCAGCGGACCCTCGAAATCCGCAGTGTGCAGGACCAGCTGCAGGCCACCCTTGACGCCATCCCCGACCTGCTGTTCGAGCTGGACATGGAAGGCCGCCAGTACCGCGTCCACGCGCTGGACGAAAGCCAACTGATCGTGCCCGCAGCCCAGCAGCTGGGCGGCCGCTTCATTCACGACATCCTGCCAGCAGAAGCCTGCGCCACCATCACCCAGGCCATGCGCGATGCCCAGCTGCACGGCCGCTCCAGCGGGCGGCAGTACACCCTGCCGATGCCCGACGGCATTCACTGGTACGAGCTGTCGGTCTCGTGCAAGGCGCTGGAGCCGGGCCAAAACCAGCGCTTCATCCTGCTCACACGGGACATCACCGAACGCAAGCGGACTGAGGCAGACCTCATTCTGGCGGCCAAGGTGTTCCAGCAAAGCAGCGAAGCCTTCCTCATCACCGACGCGCAAAAGCGCATCATCAAGGTCAACCCCGCCTTCACCGAAATCACGGGCTACACACCGCAGGACGTCATCGGCAAAACGCCAAGGGTGCTTGCTTCTGGCAGGCACGGACCGGGCTTTTACCAGCGCATGTGGCGGGAGCTGCAAAGGCATGGCGAATGGCAGGGCGAAGTCTGGAACCGGCGCCGCAACGGCGAAGTGTTTCCGGAGTGGTTGTCCATCACCCGGGTCCAGGACGACGACGGCCAGACCACGCACTACATCGCCATCTTCACCGACACCACGCTGCGCAAGGCCCAGGAAGCCAAGATACGCAACCTTGCCTTCTATGACTCACTGACGGGCCTGGCCAACCGCACCTTGCTGAAGGACCGGGTGCAGCACGACCTCAGCCAGGCCAAGCGGCACCAAAGTCCGCTGAGCCTGCTTTTCATCGACCTGGACCACTTCAAGAACATCAACGACTCGCTCGGGCACCAGATTGGCGATGGCGTGCTGATCGAGGTCGCCAGGCGCATCCAGTCCCTGGTGCGCGAACAGGACACCGTGGCACGCCTGGGCGGGGACGAGTTTGTCGCCTTGCTGCCCGACACCGCCGCCGAAGGTGCGGCACACATGGCCCGCAAACTTCTTGAACTGGTCGCACGCCCCTACCAGGTGGATCAGCAGGAGCTGACCGTCACCCCGTCCATCGGTATCGCCCTCTTCCCTGACGACGGGGCCGATTTCGAGACCTTGTACCGCTGCGCCGACACGGCCATGTACCGCGCCAAACAAGAGGGGCGCAACGGGTACAGCTTCTTCACACACGAAATGCAGGCCCACTCCATCCGCCGACTGCAGCTGGAAAATGCCCTGCGGCGCGCGCTCGAGCGTCAGCAACTCAGCCTGCACTACCAGCCACAGGTCAACGTCTCGACCGGCGAGTTTGTCGGCATCGAAGCCTTGTTGCGCTGGAACCACCCGGAATGGGGTCCGGTGTCCCCTGCCGAGTTCATACCGGTCGCGGAAAGCAGCGGACAGATCCTGGCCATCGGTGAGTGGGTGCTTCGCACGGCCGCTGCCCAGGTGCGCCGCTGGATGGACGAAGGCTTGCCCCCCATGGTGCTAGCAGTCAACCTGTCCGCCGTGCAGTTCCGCCAACCTCAGCTGCCAGCGGTCATCGTCCAGATCCTGCAGGACACCGGCTTGCCGCCCGGCAATCTGGAGCTGGAACTGACCGAAAGCGCCGCCATGCATGACCCCGAGGGGGCGATTGAAACGATGAATGCCCTGCACGGGCAGGGCATTCTGATGTCGGTGGACGACTTTGGCACGGGGTACTCTTCACTCAACTACCTGAAGCGCTTCCAGGTCTACAAGCTGAAGATTGACCAGAGCTTTGTGCAGGACGTGACCAACGATCCCGAAGACGCCAGCATCGTTGCCGCCATCGTCCGCATGGCCCACAGCCTGGGGCTCAAGGTCATCGCAGAAGGCGTGGAAACCCAGGCTCAGCTGGATTTCCTGCGCGACCAGGGCTGCGATGAAATGCAGGGCTATTACCTGGCGCGGCCTTTGCCGCCGAACGACTTCGAAGCCTGGCTGCGCGGGCGGTTGTCACCACCAAAGGACTGACGGCCACCGTCGCCACGGCCAAAACCATGGCGCGGACCGGTGCCAGCCTCGCGCTCACCGCCAAAACTCCGGTCGCCGCCGCCAAAGCCACGGCCGCCGCCAAATTCACGAGCGCCACCACCGAAACCGCCACCCGAACCATGGCGGCGCGGACCGCCACGGCCCGGACGGCGCGCGTCGTTGCGCGGCTCGTACACCGGCTTCTTCGGCTCCAGGCCAGGAATGGTCTGCGTCTTGATGGCCTGCTGGCTGTACGCTTCGATGTCGCCGATCTTGCGGCGGTCGCGGAACTCAGCCATGGTCACAGCCAAGCCTTGGCGGCCAGCACGGCCCGTGCGGCCAATACGGTGGACGTAGTCTTCGGCCTTCATCGGCAGACCGAAGTTGAACACGTGGGTGATGGTCGGCACGTCAATGCCCCGGGCAGCCACGTCGGTGGCCACCAGAATCTGCACGCGGCCATCGCGCAGCGCCATCAGGCGGCGGTTACGCAGGCCCTGGCTCAGCGCGCCGTGCAATGCCACGGCAGAGAAACCCACCTGCTGCAGCTCTTCGGCCAGCGCATCGCACTCGATCTGGGTGCTGGCGAAAACGATCGCCTGATCGATGGAGGCATCGCGCAGCCAGTGGTCCAGCAGCTTGCGCTTGTGCTCGGGGCTGTCACACCAGAACAGCATCTGCTCGATGTTGACGTGCTTGTCCTGCGGCGTGTCGATCTGGATCTTTTGCGGCTCACGCATCACGCGGGTGGCCAGCTGCTGGATGCGCGGCGCGAAGGTGGCGCTGAACATCATGGTCTGGTGGCGGGCAGCCGTCAGACGGTTGATCTCGGCCAGGTCGTCCGAGAAGCCCAGATCCAGCATGCGATCGGCCTCGTCCACCACCAGGAACTGCACCTTGTCCAGCTGGATCTGCCCGCTGCGCTGCAGGTCGAGCAGGCGGCCGGGCGTGGCCACCACCAGATCGGCGTTCTGCAGCTTGGCGATCTGCACCTGGTAGGGAATGCCCCCCACCACGTTGGCAATGCGCAGGCCGCGGCAATGCTTGACCAGGTCGATGGCGTCATGTGCCACCTGCTGGGCCAGTTCACGCGTGGGGCACAGCACCAGCGCGCCGGGCACGGCAGGCTTGAAATGGCGGGCCAGCAGCGGGTTCTTGCGCTTGGGGCGCTTGGGCGCGGGCTTGCCTTCGGCTTCGGCCTGTGCCACCAGCTTGTCCCATTCGGCGCGTTCCTGCGCCTCGGCCTCGGCCTGCTGCTGGATCAGCGTGTGCAGCACAGGCAGCAGGAAGGCAGCGGTCTTGCCACTGCCCGTCTGGCTCGAAACCATCAGGTCGATGAAGCTGGATGCCTCAGCGCCCGAAGCCATGGCCTTGGGAATGGCCGCCTGCTGCACCAGGGTCGGCTGGGTGAAGCCGAGGTCCGTCACGGCCTGAACCAGCTGAGGTGCGAGACCCAGGGCTTCGAAGGGGTTGTTTTGAATTTCCGTCATGTTGTTCGTCCTTGCGCTTGTATCGAATGCGCAAATGAACAAGACGAGCCCCCGGGAGCCATGATGGCTCCAGAGCACCCGGTCTGTTCGTGGTCACAAAAAACATCAACCACAAACAGATCGGCATGCCAGACCGCCGTCGAACGGCGAATTCAGGGATGCGTGAGGCGAATCGATTGCTGTTTTAGACAGCAAGTCCGGCAAACATGCCGGCGCGAAGCCAAAGCGTGGGGCAGATGTGCGTTAACGCCGCTCGAAAGCGGCGCAAATCGAATTATGGCACGGTTTCGGGTTTTCCCCTAATTTCCGCTGTTCAAGGGGTCATCACCGCCTGGATGCCGTGGTAGATGCCCGCTGCCAGCACGGCCGTCGCCGGAACGGTGATGATCCAGGCCGCCACGATGCGCATCACCACGGCGCGCTTGACGATCTCCTGCTTGTAGGCCTTCTTCAAGGCCTTGCGCTCCTTCTTGTCGAAGGGGCCCACGTCGCTCTCCGCCACCTGCGGCAGAGACGCGCGAGCCTTGGCGCGTTTCTTCATCTCGGCCAGCATGCGCTTCTTCTCTTCCACCGGAGCGGCCTCGAACTTCACCAGGTAGGCCTCGACAGCTTCGCGGTCCTCACCCTGGTGCCCCGCGCGCACGATCGCCTCCATCTTCGCGTAGTTGACCTTGAGCAGTTCACGCAGGAACCCCACGCCAAACACCGCGCCAATCGCCACGTGGGTCGACGACACAGGCATGCCCAGGTGGGATGCGACGATCACCGTCAAGGTGGCGGACATGGCGATGGAGTAGGCGCGCATGCGGTCGAGCTCGGTGATCTCCTTGCCCACCGTCAGGATGAGCCGCGACCCGTACAGTGCAAGACCCACGGACAGTCCCAGGGCGCCCAGCACCATCACCCAGAGAGGGGTGGCGGCCTTGGCGGCCACTGCACCCGATATCACGGCCTCGTAAATCGCTGCCAGGGGGCCGATGGCGTTGGCCACGTCGTTGGCGCCGTGGGCGAAGCTCAGCAGCGCCGCAGAAAACACCAGCGGCCAGGTGAAAAGCGCGTTCACCCCGTCCTTGCTGTTCGACTGCTTGCGCGCCTGGCGGGCAATCGGCTTCTTGGCCAGCAGGTAGACAGCCACCGCGATCACCCCACCCCAGAAAATCGAGGCACCAAAGCCGATCTTGATGACCTGCGACACACCCTTGAGCAGCATGTAGGTGGCGAACGCCCACGCCATCAGCGCCACAAACAGCGGCACCATGCGCGCTGCCGCCTGCGTCATGTCGGCCTGGTATGTCATGGTGCGTTTGATCACGTAGAGGAACAGCGCCGCAACCAGCCCCCCCATGACGGGAGACACCACCCAGCTCGCAACGATGGAACTGATGGTGCCCCAGTTGACCAGACCCCATCCGCCCGACGCAATGCCGGCGCCCATCACCGCGCCGATGATGGAGTGGGTGGTCGACACCGGCGCGCCCAGCATGGTCGCTAGGTTCAGCCACAGCGCGCCCGCCAGGAGCGCCGCCAGCATCAGCCAGGTGAACTGTTCCGGGTCGGCAAAGGCCTTGGCATCGATGATCCCCCCCTTGATCGTTCCGACCACCTCGCCGCCGGCAACGATGGCGCCCAGCGCCTCGAAGACCGCAGCGATCAGGATCGCCCAACCGAGGGTAATGGCACCCGAGCCCACGGCGGGCCCCATGTTGTTGGCCACATCGTTGGCGCCAATATTCATGGCCATGTAGCCGCCGACGGCCGCCGCCACGATCAGGAACCAGAGCCCCTGGGTGGGCAGGCCAGGCACGGCCTGCCCGTTGAAGGACGCGTAGAAACCCACGGCGATGAGGAAGGCGACAGCGGCCGCGAGGCGAAGCATCTGGCGCAGGTGCTCTTGACCCGCTCGCGTCGCGGGCTTGAGGGACATGTTCATGGTGGATATGTTTTTGTGTTCAGCGGCAGCCAGCCATCTGAGGGGGCCGGTCCGACGCTTCGGGAAAGGCAGAAAGACTCAACGCAGGAAATGTTGACGGTAGTGTTCCAGTTCGTCAATCGACTCGTGCACATCGGCCAGAGCCGTGTGCCGCTGCTGCTTCTTGAACGCGGCATAGACTTCGGGCTTCCAGCGCTTGGCCAGTTCCTTCAGGGTGCTGACGTCCAGGTTGCGGTAGTGGAAATAACCCTCCAGCTTGGGCATGTACTTCACCAGGAAGCGCCTGTCCTGACCGATGGTGTTGCCACACATCGGCGAGCCGTTCTTGGGCACATAGCGCTGGATGAACTCCAGCAGCTGCGCCTCGGCCTGCGCCTCGCTCAGGGTACTGGCCTTGACCTTGTCGACCAAGCCGCTCTTGCCGTGGGTTCCCTTGTTCCAGGCATCCATGGCGCCAAGCACCTCGTCGCTCTGGTGGATGACCAGCACCGGCCCGTCCACGCGAGGGGTCAGGTTCGGGCCCGTGATGACGACCGCGATTTCCAGCAAACGCTCACGCTCCGGGTCCAGACCGCTCATCTCGCAGTCCAGCCAGACCAGGTTCTGGTCGCTGCGCGCGAGGGTGGGCTGTGCATCGGCGGGCACGGGGCCCGCCTCGGCCGCCGTCGCGGCCACGGGGTTGTCTTGCAAACTCATAACCTGCGATTCTCGCTGATCCCGCACCTGACCCCGGCAGTTTCGCTAGACTCCCACCGATGAATGTTGTTTCGGCCCCATCCTCCACGGCCTGGACCGTGGCCTTCTGCCTGCTGCTGCTGGCAGGCCTTCTGACCCGCCTGTGGCTGGCGCACCGCCAGGTTCGACACGTCGCGCTACACCGCGGCCAGGTGCCACCGGCCTTTTCAGGCGTCATCGACCTGGATGCGCACCAGAAGGCCGCGGATTACACCATCGCCAAGTCTCAGCTGGGGCTGATCGAAATGGCACTGGGGGCCGCCGTGCTGGTCGGCTGGACACTGCTGGGGGGGCTCGACCTGCTCAACCAGTCGCTGCGCGGCTGGATCGGCAACGGGATGTGGCAGCAGCTGCTTTTGCTGGCCGGTTTTTTCCTGGTCGAGGGCCTGATCGGACTGCCCCTGGCTTGGTACCGGACGTTCCGGCTGGAAGAGAGGTTTGGCTTCAACCGGACCAGCCTGCAGCTCTGGCTGAGCGACGGCGTCAAGGGCCTGGTACTGGGAGCCATCGTCGGGCTGCCCCTCGCGGCCCTGGTCCTGTGGCTGATGGAAACGGCGGGCCCCTGGTGGTGGTTCTGGGCCTGGGCTGCCTGGATGGGTTTCAACCTGTTGCTGCTGGTCATCTACCCGACCATCATCGCCCCGGTCTTCAACAAGTTCACCCCCCTGGAAGACGAAGAACTGCGTGACCGAGCACAGGCGCTGATGAAACGCTGCGGTTTTTCGGCGCGGGGGTTCTACGTCATGGACGGCAGCCGCCGCAGCGCGCACGCCAACGCGTACTTCACCGGTTTCGGCCCGGCCAAGCGGGTTGTCTTCTTCGACACGCTGCTCAAGCAGCTCAGCCCTGACGAGCTGGACGCGGTGCTCGCACACGAACTCGGCCACTTCCACCACCGGCACATCCTGCAACGCATCGTCACACTTTTCGCCGTCAGCCTGCTGGGTTTTGCGCTTCTGGGGTGGCTGCAGGGGCAACTGTGGTTCTACACCGGCGTGGGCGTCACCCCCAACATGGACGCCCCCAACAGCGCGCTGGCCCTGCTCCTGTTCCTCAACATCGCGCCACTCGTGACCTTCTTCGCCACACCGCTGGGCAACCAGCTCTCGCGCAAGCACGAGTTCCAGGCTGATGCGTTTGCAGCCAGGCACACCAGCGGCAAAGACCTCGCCCAGGCACTGCTCAAGCTCTACCGGGACAATGCCAGCACACTCACACCAGACCCCGCGTACGTGCGCTTCTACTATTCACACCCACCGGCCAGCGAGAGATTGACCAGATTGGGCGTGGCAACTTCATGACAGACAGACTCCAGAACGGATTGGTGGTGGCGGCGCACGGGCGCCACTGCCTTGTGGAAGCGGACGACGGCAGCCGCCTGCTTTGCCACCCCAGGGGCAAGAAGAGCCAGGCAGTGGTGGGCGACCGGGTCTGGTGGCAGCACAGCGGTGACGAAGGCATCATCGAAAAGCTGCAAGACCGCCGCAACCTGCTGTACCGGCAGGACGAGATCCGGACCAAGTCGTTCGCGGCCAACCTGGACCAGGTGCTCGTGCTGCTGGCGGCAGAGCCGGAGTTCTCGGAAGGCCAGCTCACACGGGCCCTGATCGCCGCGCGCGCCGAAGGCATTCCCGTGCTGATCGCACTGAACAAGCGCGACCTGAACGATGCGTTCCAGCGCGCCTGGGAGCGGCTCGCCCCCTACCGGGCGATGGGAGAAACGGTGCTGCCGCTCTCGCTCACCGGCACCGATGACCCCAGCGTGACCGAGCTGGCACAGCGGCTGGACGGCCACACCACCCTGGTGCTCGGCCCCTCGGGGGCAGGCAAAAGCACGCTGATCAACCGGCTGGTGCCACAGGCCCGCGTGCTGACCGGTGAAATCTCCAAGGCCCTCAATTCCGGCAAGCACACTACCACCAGCACCACGTGGTACTGGGTGGGCGAAGGCCGGCGCACGGCACTGATCGACTCACCGGGTTTTCAGGAATTCGGCCTGCACCACATAGAACCGACCATGCTGGCGCGGCTGATGCCCGATCTGGAGGCACACCTGGGCCATTGCCGCTTCTACAACTGCACGCACCTGCACGAGCCGGGCTGCGCCGTGCGGGAAGCGGTGGCAAGCGATGGCGCGGGCACCATCAGTGCCAACCGCTACCGGCTGTACGGCGACCTGTTCTGGGAGCTGTCGCAGCCCCGTTACTGAGTCTGTCAGACCAGGCGTGCGAGCGTGACCAGAGCAAGCAGCAAGAGCCAGAGGACGACGCTGCGCCACACCAGGCCGACAACGCTCGCCAGGTGCGCCAGCTGGGGGTCCCGGCCTTCCGTGCCAGGGATGGCAAGCTCCGGTCCGCCCCCGAGAGGGCGCCCGCCCAGCCTGACATTGATGGCTCCCGCCGTCGCAGCCAGCACCACCCCGTCGTTGGGCGCTCCCAGGCGGTCGGCGTCCTGCCGCCACGAGGCGACCGCCTCCTCGAAATTGCCTGCAATGGCAAAGCCCAGGGCCGTCACCCGGGCAGGCACGTAATCCAGGCCCCGCCAGGCCACGTCAGCCGAATGCTGGAGTGCCTCGCTGGGGGCGTCCTGGGCGCCGCCGCGCCACACGCGCGACAGGTACTCCGCAACGCGGTAAAGCACCGCGCCTGCTGGCCCAAGCCCGAGGAAGGCCAGAACGACAAAGCAGACCAGCACACCGAAAACATGACGGTGCGCCGCCAGCACCGAATGCTCGATGACATGCCGAAGCACCTCCTGCCGGGGAAGGTCGTTCACATCGACGCCCTGCCACTGCGCGAGCGCTGCGCGCGCTCCAGCCTCGTCACCCGACTCCAGCGATTCACGGATGGCCGTGAAATGGTGACTGAACTGGCGAAACCCCAGGGTCATGTAGAGCACGACCGTCGTCCAGACAAACGCCAGCAGGCCGCTGAAGCTCCACAGCACCAGGTAAACCACCGCCGCCAGCAGCGCAGGCAAACCAGCAGCCAGGAGCCATGCCGACCAGCCGTGGTGCCGCAAACCGGCGTCGAGCGTGTGGCGGACCCAGCGCACCCACGACCGCATGCCGCCGTGCACCACGTTGTCGTGCCCGAGCGGGCGGGCCTGCTCCAGCAGCAAGGCCAACAAGATCGCGAAGAAACTCATCTGCGCATCATAGCGGCGGCCGCAGCCAACGCCACACCGGGTCTAACCCGTGCGCCAGCCCTTCCCCGTCGAGCCACCATCAGGCGATCAGAAACCGGTACAGGTTGCGCAGCATGCCAGCAGTCGCGCCCCAGATGAAGCGCTCGCCCTGCAGGTCGCGGTAAGGCATGGAAAACCACTCGCGCGCCTGCCCCTCCCACATCATGGCGTGACGGCGGTGATTGGCAGGGTTCATCAGAAAATGCAAGGGCACCTCGAAAGCATCGGCCACCTCTCCCGGGTTCGGGTGCAAGGTGAAGCCTTGGTGCACCAAAGCCACCACCGGGGTGACGATGAACGCCGTGCCGGTGACGTATTCCGGCAAACTGCCCAGCACCTCCACATGGACGGGCTCCAGCCCCACCTCCTCCTGCGCCTCGCGCAAGGCGGCCGCCACGGCGTCGGCGTCGTCCTCGTCGAGCTTGCCCCCGGGGAACGCGATCTGGCCGGGATGGGTGGGCAGGTGTGATGTGCGCTGTGTCAGCAGCAGCGTGGGCTCGTCCCGGGCCACCACCGGCACCAGCACCGACGCATGCCTGGGCGCCCTGTCGGTGAAGCGAGGCTCGCGCCGAACCTCCGGAAGCCAGATCGGCGGATGCAGGAAACGTTCGCGCAGAGCGTCGGGAGTGAGGACGCGCGCAGGCACGGGGGGCAGGTGCGCGTCTGTTCCCACCACGGGGATCTTTGCGGGATCGATCATGCCTTGGCTCCCGGGCTCAGGGCACTGCCGCGCACGGCTTGTGCGCGGTTACGCGTCAAATTACATTGCATGCACAGATTGTGCTGCACCACAACGAAAGGGAGTGTCACCATGCCACACATGCTTGCTGTGCTGTCCGGATGCCTGACGGCGCTGTTCACCGCCGGCGCCCTGGCCGCTGTCGATGCCAACCAGGCCCCGCCCGAGGATCTGGTGGCGATCAAGGGTATCGGCCCAGGCACCAGCCAGAAGATCCTGTCGGCCCGGCCCTTTCGGGATTGGAACGACCTGATCCACCGGGTTCCCGGCATCGGCCCCACGACCGCCGGCAAACTCTCGGCGCAGGGGCTCACCGTCAATGGCCGCGCGTACGAAGACGAGCCAATGCCCTGGAAACGGTTTGAACCGCGCCCTCTGAAACCGCTGCACTGAGTCCCCCAAGGTCATGCGTTTTTTGCATGAAGCAATTGTCCTTTGGCCTTGGACAAGCGAAGTGGGCAGGACTATTCTCCGTTCCACGTTCAACCACTTGTTCCACATATGGACAACACCTCTGCGATCACTCGCCTTCCCGCCTCCCCGACGGCTCACGCGCTGCCGTCCTACCTGCAGGCCGACCACCTTGGCCCCTGGGGCATCTTCCTGCAGCAGGTGGACCGCGTCACCCCCTATCTGGGTGATCTGGCCCGCTGGGTCGAAACCCTCAAGCGCCCGAAGCGCATCCTGATCGTTGACGTCCCCATCCACCTGGACAATGGCACGGTGGCCCATTTCGAAGGCTACCGGGTCCAGCACAACACCTCGCGCGGCCCGGGCAAGGGCGGCGTGCGCTTTCACCAGGACGTGACCCTCTCCGAGGTGATGGCCCTGTCGGCGTGGATGTCCATCAAGAACGCCGCCGTGAACGTGCCCTACGGCGGCGCCAAGGGAGGCATCCGCGTCGATCCTCGCACGCTCTCGCGTGCCGAACTGGAGCGCGTGACCCGCCGCTACACGAGCGAGATCGGCCTGATCATCGGTCCGACCAAGGACATCCCCGCTCCCGACGTGAACACCAACGACCAGGTCATGGCGTGGATGATGGACACCTACTCCATGAACGTCGGCGAGACCGCCACCGGCGTGGTCACGGGCAAGCCCGTGGACCTGGGCGGTTCACTTGGCCGCCGCGAAGCCACCGGCCGCGGCGTCTTCACCGTGGGTGTCGAAGCCGCGCGCCGCATCGGTCTTGATGTCAGCACGGCCCGTGTCGCCGTCCAGGGCTTTGGCAACGTGGGTGGCGTGGCTGGCAAGCTCTTCGCCGAGGCAGGCGCCAGCGTGGTTGCCGTGCAGGACCACGGGGGCTCCATCTACCGCGAAGCCGGGCTGGACGTTCCCGCCCTGATGGCCCACGTCGCTGAAACCGGTTCCGTGGCCGGCTTCCCCCAGGCAGAGGTCATCAGCCACGACGCCTTCTGGGAAGTGGACTGCGACATCCTCATCCCCGCAGCCCTGGAGCAGCAGATCACCGAAAGCAACGCCGGGCGCATCCGTGCCCGCATGATCATTGAAGGTGCCAACGGCCCTACGACGCCCGCCGCCGACGACATCCTGCGCGACCGTGGTGTGCTCGTCCTGCCGGACGTGATCGCCAACGCCGGTGGCGTGACCGTGAGCTACTTCGAATGGGTGCAGGACTTCTCCAGTTTCTTCTGGAGCGAAGAGGAGATCAACGAGCGCCTGATCAGGATCATGCGCAGCGCCTTCGACACGGTATGGCACGTGGCAGAGGAGCACGGCGTCAGCCTGCGCACTGCAACGTACATCGTGGCGTGCCACCGCATCCTGCGTGCGCGCGACCTGCGCGGCCTCTACCCCTGACCCGGCAACCCCGCCCCGGCCGGGCGGGGACTCACTGCAGGGTTTCCTTCAGGAGCGGGAGGTCTGGCAACGGCACCACGTCGATACCCTCCTCCCGCAACTCGCGGGCGTCTTCCAGCGTGGCGCGCCCGCGTATGCCCCGGTGTTCGATCTCGCCCTGATGCATACGCCGCACCTCGGTGACGAAACGCTCGCCCACGTCTTCGGTCCTGGACATGACTTCACGCAAGGCCTGGAGCATGACCGCCTGCAGCTGAGGATGGGCGGCAGGGTCGGGCACGGCGGCAGGCGTTGCCGCCACGCCCGGTTGCGGCTCGGCACGCTGGCCCAGGTTGATGCGGGGAGCGCTCAGGCGCTTTTCGATGTGCTTGTCGCCACACACTGGGCACTCCAGCATGCCGCGCGCCAGTTGCGTCTGAAAATCCTCTTCCGACGCAAACCACCCTTCGAACAGGTGCATCTCGGCACACGCCAGGTTCAGCACCTTCATGGCAATGCCTCAAGATTGGCCGTCTGCCAGTCGAGCTGCCACGCCCCAGCGAGCACGTTCTGTAGCCACAGGGCCCCCACCAAGGTCTTGGCGTCTGTGACCACGCCCTCGCGGCAGGCGTCCAGCAACTCTTGGGGGGTTGCCGCCAGCACATCGAGAAACTCCCCCTGGTCAAGCTGCCTGGCCCCCGGCACAAGCCCCCTGGCAAACCAGACATCGATGAATTCCGTCGCGTACGAAATCACCGGGTGCAGCACCCCGGCCCGCGCCCACTCGCGGGCGGCGTAGCCGGTTTCCTCCTGCAGCTCGCGCTGCGCGCAGCCAAGCACATCCTCACCGGGGTCCAGCTTTCCAGCCGGGAACTCGATCATGGCGCGCTGCAAAGGGTAACGGTACTGCCGTTCGAGCACGACCCGGCCGTCGTCAAGCAGCGGAATGACCATGACCGCGCCAGGGTGCACGATGTATTCCCGGGTCGCCTCACCGCCATCCGGCAGGCCGACCCGGTCTCTCATCGCATGAAGAAAGTGCCCGCGAAAAACAGTTTCACTGCTCAGCGTCACCTCTCGCAAATGCGCAGGCTGCAACTCTGGCAACAAAGACATGTTGGGTTTACCTGTGGCGGCCCAGGTAGCGGTAGACAAATCCTGGGAAGGCAAACGTCAGGAACATCGACGCGGTGATGGCGTAGAACTCCCAACCCTGGGGGTAGATCTGGCCCTGGTGCTGTTCAAGTGCCAGCCCGAGCCCACCCACAACCACGTACAGAAGCGCCAGCTCGCCCAGCCGCAACCACAAGGACTTGCCCACGGAGGCACGCCGGGGCAGCACGGCCAACAGCCGTTCATTGACAAACGGGAGGTTGGCGGCCAGGAAGGCCGCCGCTATCACCAGCCAGACGGAGAATGAAGAACTCATCCGGCTAGGATACCTCAGGCCAGCATGGCTCGCACGGCGTCGGCACAAAGGGCCATCAAGCCGCCGGGAACAATGCCAAGCGCCAGAACCAGTGCACCGTTGACGGACAGCACCGCGCGCACATCCAGGGGAGCAACAATCTGTGCCGTCTGCGTGGGGGCATCAAAGTACATGACCTTGATCACACGCAGGTAGTAGAAGGCGCCAATCAGGGACATGATGACGGCAAACACGGCCAGACCGACGTAGATGCCACCGCCCGCCTGCAGCAGTGCCTGCAGCACAGACAGCTTGGCGTAGAAACCGACCAGGGGCGGCACGCCTGCGAGCGAGAACATGCAAGCTGCCAGCACACCAGCATAGAGCGGACTGCGCTGGTTGAGGCCGGCGAGGTCGGAGATCTCCTCGGACTCGAAACCCTCGCGTGTCAGGAGCAGCATCACACCAAAGGTGGCCAGCGTCGTCAGCACATAGGTCACGACATAGAACATGGCCGCGCCATAGGCATTGGCCACGTTGCTCGTGTCACCGTTCACCACGCCGCCGACGAAAGCCAGCAGCATGAAGCCCATCTGCGCAATGGTCGAGAAGGCCAGCATGCGCTTGAAATTGCTCTGTGCCACGGCAGCCAGGTTGCCCACGAGGAGCGATACCACCGCCAGCACCGCCAGCATCTGCTGCCAGTCGAAAGCCACGGGCAGCAGACCTTCCACCAGCAGGCGCACGACGATGGCAAACGCTGCCAGCTTGGGCGCGCCACCGATCACCAGGGTGATCGCCGTGGGGGCGCCGTGGTAGACGTCAGGCACCCACATGTGGAAGGGAACCACGCCCAGCTTGAAGGCCAGACCGGCGACCACGAACACGACACCCAGCACCAGCACCTGCTTCTGCTCGACCCCGGCGGCGATCACCTGGGCCACGGTCGGGATGTCCAGCGAACCGGTAGCACCATAGACCAGCGACAGGCCATAGAGCAGGAAGCCACTGGCCAAGGCACCCAGCACGAAGTACTTCATGGCAGCCTCGGTGGCACGGGCCTCGTCGCGGCGCAGGGCCACCAGCGCATAGCTGGACAGGGTCAGCGTCTCCAGGCCCATGTAGATGACCAGGAAGTTGTGACCGGAGATCATCACGAACATGCCCAGCAGCGCGAACATGGCCAATGTGAAGAACTCGCCACCGCGCAGCATGTCACGGGCACCCGCGTAAGGGCGGCCGTAGACCAGTGTCACCATCATGGCGATCGCGGCGAAGCACTTGAGCCATGCACCCATGGGGTCGCTCACCACCATGCCGCCAAAACCTTCCAGCGTCTGACCGCTGGCTGCAAGGTAACCCTCCAGCGCGGCAACCACCGCCAAGGTCAACAGGGTCAAACGGTAAGTCGCGCCGCGCAGCGGAGACTTGACCACCAGATCGAACAGGGCGATCACGCAGGCCATCCCCAACAGCAGCAGTTCGGGATAGACCGTGGCCCAGCTGAGACTGTCAATCATTGTTGTGCTCTTTCGAATCTAGGGTCAAACTCAGGGCAGCTTGGAGACGGCCACGTGCTTCAGCAGCTCCGTCACCGACGGGTTCATCACGTCGGTGAAGGGCTTGGGATGAATGCCCATGTACAGCACCATGATGGCCAGCAGGGTCATGACCAGGAACTCACGCTTGTTGATGTCCAGCAGCGCCTTGACGTTGTCGTTGCCGACGGGGCCCAGGTAGACGCGCTTGAACATCCACAGCGAGTAGGCGGCACCGAAGATCAGCGCCGTGGCGGCAGCCACGCCCACCCAGAAGTTGACCTTCACCGCGCCCAGGATGACCATCCACTCACCCACGAAGCCCGCGGTTCCCGGAAGGCCGCAGTTGGCCATGGTGAACAGCAGCGCAAAGGCGGCGAAATTGGGCATGGTGTTCACGACACCACCGTAATCGGCGATCTCGCGGGAATGCACGCGGTCGTACAGCACGCCGATGCCAAGGAACATGGCTGCCGACACAAAACCGTGGGCGATCATCTGCACGATGGCACCGGAAACCGCCAGATCGTTGAACAGGAAGAAACCCAGCGAGACGAAGCCCATGTGCGCCACGGACGAGTACGCCACCAGCTTCTTCATGTCCTTCTGGACCATGGCCACCAGGCCGACGTAGATCACCGCGATCAGCGACAGACCGATCATGAAGCCGGCCCACTCGTGGGACGCGTCGGGGGCGATGGGCAGCGAGAAGCGCAGGAAGCCATAGGCGCCCAGCTTCAGCATGATGGCTGCCAGCACGGCGGAACCACCCGTAGGCGCTTCCACGTGCACGTCGGGCAGCCAGGTGTGCACCGGCCACATCGGCACTTTCACAGCGAACGCCGCGAAGAAGGCAAAGAACAGTGCCGTCTGCGCACCAGCACCCAGGGGCAGCTTGTGCCACGTGGCCAGATCGAAGCTGCCGCCAGAGACGTTGTACAGGTAGATCAGCGCGATCAGCATCAACAGCGAGCCGAGCAGCGTGTACAGGAAGAACTTGAAGGCTGCGTAGATCTTGTTCGGCCCGCCCCAGATGCCGATGATCAGGTACATCGGGATCAGCGTGGCCTCGAAGAACACGTAGAACAGCATCGCGTCGACGGCGGCGAACACGCCGATCATCAGGCCGGACAGGATCAGGAACGCGCCCATGTACTGGTTGACACGCTCGGTGATCACCTCCCAGCCGGCGATCACGACGACCACGGTGATGAATGCCGTCAGCAGGATCAGCCAGAGCGAGATGCCGTCCACGGCAAGGTGGTAGTGCACATTGAAACGCTCGATCCAGACGCTCTTCTCGACGAACTGCATCGCGGCGGAACCGACTTCAAAACCGGTGTACAGCGGCACAGTCACGGCTAGGCCGGCCAGCGCGCCGATCAGCGCAATCCAGCGTACGGCGTTGGCATGCTCGTCACGGCCCACAGCCAGCAGCACGGCACCGAAGAAGATCGGCACCCAGATCGCAAGGCTCAACAAACCCATTTTGTTCTTCTCCTTATTTGGCGAGCCACACGAAGTAGGTCATGAACGCCAGCACGCCCACGATCATCACGAACGCATAGTGGTACAGGAAACCGGTCTGGGCACGGCGCACCACCGCGGACACGGCACCGATGATCTTCCAGCTCAGGTTGACCACGGCTCCTTCGATCAGACCGCGATCACCGCCCTTCCACAGACCCACGCCGATACCGCGCGCGGCCTTGGCGATGATGTTCTCGTTGATCCAGTCCATGTAGTACTTGTTTTCGAGGATCACGATGATGGGGCGCAGTGCCTTGGCGATGGCCGCCGGCAGCGCCGGGTTCACCATGTACATGTACCAGGCCAGCAGTGCGCCACCTGCAGCCAGGTAGAGCGGAGGCGTGCTCAGCGCGTGCATTGCCATGGCCAGGGGACCATGGAACTCCTCGGCGAAACGTTCCATCGCCGGGTGAAGCTCGGCGTTCACGCGGATGGCGTCAGCCAGGAAGTCGCCGAACAGCATGGGCTGGATGGTCAGGTAACCGATGACAACGGAAGGGATCGCCAGCAGGAGCAGCGGCACCGTCACCACCCAGGGCGACTCATGCGGCTTGCCATCGCCATGGTGGCCGTGGTCATCGTGGTGATGGTCGTCGTGATGCGCATCGGGGTTCTGGTCGTAACGCTCACTGCCGTGGAACACCAGGAAGTACAGACGGAACGAATAGAAGGACGTGACGAACACGCCAGCCATCACGGCGAAGTAGGCGAAACCGGCCGCTGGCAGGTTGCTGAAGTGCACCGCCTCGATGATGCTGTCCTTCGAATAGAAACCGGAGAACAGGGGCGTGCCGATCAGCGCCAGCGTACCCAGCAGCGAGGTGATCCAGGTGATAGGCATGTACTTGCGCACGCCACCCATCCAGCGGATGTCCTGGTTGTGGTGCATGCCGATGATGACCGAGCCTGCTGCCAGGAACAGCAGCGCCTTGAAGAAGGCGTGGGTCATCAGGTGGAACACCGCGACCGAGTAGGCCGACGCACCCAGGGCCACCGTCATGTAGCCGAGCTGGGACAGCGTGGAATACGCCACCACGCGCTTGATGTCGTTCTGAATGATGCCCAGGAAGCCCATGAAGAGGGCCGTGATGGCACCGATCACGAGGATGAAGTTCAGCGCCGTATCGGACAGCTCATAGATCGGCGACATGCGCGCAACCATGAAGATGCCTGCGGTCACCATGGTGGCGGCGTGGATCAGCGCGGAGATAGGCGTGGGGCCTTCCATCGAGTCCGGCAGCCAGACGTGCAGCGGGAACTGGGCGGATTTGCCCATCGCGCCGATGAACAGGCAGATGCCAATCACCGTGACCAGCATCGCGTCCTGGCCCAGGATGTACCAGGGGAATTCGATGGCGGCCAGCTCCGGCGCCTTGGCGAAGATCTCGGTGTAGTTCAGGCTGCCGGTGTAGGCAGCGATGAGACCGATGCCCAGAATGAAGCCGAAGTCACCCACGCGGTTGACCAGGAAGGCCTTCATGTTGGCGAAGATCGCCGTCGGCTTGTTGAACCAGAAACCGATCAGCAGGTAGGACACCAGGCCCACCGCTTCCCAGCCGAAGAACAGCTGCAGCAGGTTGTTGCTCATGACCAGCATGAGCATGGAGAAGGTGAACAGAGAGATGTAGGCAAAGAAGCGGTTGTAGCCAGCGTCCTCTTCCATGTAACCGATGGTGTAGATGTGCACCATCAGCGACACGAAGGTCACCACGCACATCATCATGGCGGTGAGACCGTCGACCATGAAGCCGATTTCCATCTTCAGGCCGCCCACCACCATCCATTCGTAGATGGTCTCGTTGAAGCGCGCCCCGTCCATGGCCACGCTCTTGAGCGTCATGGCGGAGATGATGAACGCCACGAGCACACCCAGGATGGTGAGGGTGTGCGACGCGCGGCGGCCGATCCAGTTCCCACCCAAGGTTGTGCCCAGAATGCCGGCCAGCGCCGACCCCACCAGCGGTGCCAGGGGCACCGCCAGCAGCGTGCTTGCAGAAAGGCTTGTACTCATTGTTGTGACTTTGCGTAAAAACCCTTGAGCCTCAGCCCTTGAGCGTGTTGAGCTCGTCCACGTTGATGGACGACTTGTTGCGGAACAGCAGCACCAGGATGGCCAGACCGATGGCCGACTCGGCAGCAGCCACGGTCAGAATGAAGAACACGAAGACCTGTCCCTGCATGTCGCCCAGGTAGTGCGAGAACGCGACGAAGTTCATGTTCACGGCCAGCAGCATCAGCTCGATGGCCATGAGCAGCACGATCAGGTTCTTGCGGTTCAGGAAGATACCCACCACGGACAGCGCGAAAAGGATCGCGCCCAGCGACAGGAAATGACCCAGCGTGAGGCTCGTCATGCCTTGCCCTCCTCGTTGACTTGTTCTGCGGCAGGCTCGGCGGTACGGGTGGCCGCCATGGGCACCACCACCAGACGATCGGCCGCCTTCACCTTGACCTGGATGCCCGGGTCGATGGCCTTGCTGTCCTTGCGGTGGCGCAGGGTCAGCGCAATCGCCGTGATCATGGCGACCAGCAGCACGACCGCAGCGACCTGGATGGGATACAGGTACTCGCTGTAGAGCAGCACGCCCAGTGCGTGGGTGTTGGAGTGGTCTGCCGCGTGCATCGCGCTGGTTGCGGCCAGCTCGTTCACCGTCAGGCGCGGGAAGCCAGCCCACAGCACGGCGATCAGCTCGGCACTCACCAGTCCGCCCAGAATCAGAGCGAGCGGGAAATGCTTCCAGAAGCCTTCGCGGATGGCGTCGATGTTGATGTCCAGCATCATCACCACAAACAGGAACAGCACCATCACGGCGCCCAGGTACACCAGCACCAGGGTGATGCCCAGGAACTCGGCCTTCAGCAGCAGCCACACGGCTGCCGCCTGCGAGAAGGCCAGCATGAGGTAGAGGACCGCGTGCACGGGGTTGCGCGCGGTGATGACCCGGTAGGCCGCGAACAGCAGCACCGCCGAGAAAAGGTAGAAGAAGCCAGCTTGGTAATCCATGGTCGTCTTGAGCCTCGGGCGGTCAGCGGTACTTGGCGTCCGCGGCCTTGGCAGCGGCGATCTCTTTTTCGTAGCGGTCGCCAACAGCCAGCAGCATGTCCTTGGTGAAGTACAGGTCTCCCCGCTTTTCACCGTGGTATTCGAAGATGTGGGTCTCGACGATGGCATCGACCGGGCAGGCCTCTTCGCAGAAACCGCAGAAGATGCACTTGGTCAGGTCGATGTCGTAGCGTGTGGTGCGGCGGGTGCCGTCCTCGCGCTGGTCGGATTCGATGGTGATGGCCATCGCAGGGCAGACAGCTTCACAGAGTTTGCACGCAATGCAACGCTCTTCGCCGTTTTCGTAACGGCGTTGGGCATGCAGGCCGCGGAAACGGGGAGACAGAGGCGTCTTCTCTTCGGGGAACTGCACGGTCACCTTGCGGCGCAGCGCGTAGCGGCCGGTCAGGGCCATGCCCTTGAACAGCTCGACCAGCAGGAAGCTCTTGAAGAAGTCGCGGAAAGAGAAAGGCGCAACAGCGGTGGCAGACATGTTGTTCGGGCCTCCTTATTTCCAGATGTTCCAGGAGGTCTGCATCAGGCCGCCGACCAGCAGCAACCAGATGAGGGTCACGGGAATGAAGATCTTCCAGCCCAGACGCATGATCTGGTCGTAGCGGAAGCGCGGGAAGGTGGCGCGAATCCAGATGAACATGGACACCACGACAAAGGTCTTCAAGCCCAGCCAGATCCAGCCGGGAATCCAGTTGAACAGCGCGCTGTCGATCGGTGCGGCCCAGCCACCCAGGAACATCAGCACGGCCAGGATGGACACCAGCCACATGCTGGCGTATTCGGCCAGGAAGAAGATGGCGAAGCCCATGCCCGAATACTCGACCATGTGACCGGCAACGATCTCGGCCTCACCCTCGACCACGTCGAAGGGGTGGCGGTTGGTTTCGGCCACACCGGAAATCAGGTACACGATGAAGATGGGCAGCAGCGGCAGCCAGTTCCACGACAGGAAATTGAGCCCCATGTCGGCAGCCATGCCACGGTTCTGCGAGTTGACGATGTCAACCAGGTTCAGGCTGCCGGCCGTCATGACGACCACCAGGAAGCAGAAGCCGATGGCGATCTCGTAGCTCACCATCTGTGCGGAAGCGCGCAGCGCGCCCAGAAAGGCGTACTTAGAGTTGGACGCCCAGCCAGCGATGATCACGCCGTACACCTCGATGGAGGTGATGGCCAGGATGACCAGCAGACCGGCGTTGACGTTGGCCAGCACGGCTTCCGGGCCGAAAGGCACGGCCACCCACGCGGCGAGCGCGGGCATGATGGCCATGATCGGGCCCAGTCGGAACAGACCCTTGCTCGCGGCGCTGGGGTTGATGAGCTCCTTGCTCAGCAGCTTGACCGCATCGGCGATGGGCTGCAGCAAACCGAAGGGGCCCACGCGGTTGGGACCGAGGCGAACCTGCATGAAACCCAGCAGGCGGCGCTCCCACAGCGTCAGGTAGGCGACGGCGCCCATGAGCGGTGCCAGCACCGCCACGATCTTGATCAGGTTCCACAGCACCGGCCAGGCTGCGGTCTGCCACCAGGAGGCTGCGATCAGGTTCAGGCCCCCGTTGTACATCGCGTCGATCATGCGCTCACTCCCTCGGCTTCGGCGGCGCGGGCGGCACGTGCATCGGCCGTGGCCTGCAGCGACGGCGAGCGACGCACCAGCGCGTCCAGTTCGTAGATCGCGGCCACGCAGGGCTTGCCTTGGGCCGCACCCGTGTCGATGGCAGCGGACGTGCCGTTATTCAGTCGGCCAGCGGGCACCACGGCACCGCTTTCGACACCGGGCAGCGCCTTGGCCAGCACAGCCTGGGAAGACTCCTGCTCGAAACCGGGCAGCCCCAGCAGGTTGGCCAGCACGCGCAGCACCTTCCAGGCAGGGCGAGTCTCGCCCAGAGGCTTGACCACAGCATGGAAGCTCTGCAGGCGGCCTTCGGCGTTGACGAAGGAACCCGACGTTTCGCTGAACGGCGCAATGGGCAGCAGCACGTCGCTCACGTCCAGATTGGTCTTGAACGGGCTGAGCGTGACCACCATGTCGGCCTGCGCCAGGGCAGAGCCCGGCGCGGCAGTATCGGCACCGGCTTCGACGTTGAGCAGCACGGCGGCCTTCACGCCACCAGCCAACATCTGTGCGGCCGTCTGGCCACCCGTACCGGGCAGCGCGTCGACCAGCTGCGCGCCAACGGTGTTGGCTGCTTCGGTCAGGTAGCCAAAGCTCGCACCGGTTTGAGCAGCAATCCACTGCGCCAGAGCCAACAGGCTGGAAGCCTGGGGATGGTGCGCGGCAGCGTTGCCAAGCAGAACAGCCTTGTTTTCACCGCTCAGCAGCGATTCGGCGATGGCGCGCGCTGCGTCGGATGCCTGCGCATCGACCGGAGCGGCCACACCCTTGGCCTGCGCCACGGCCGCGGCAACGCCAGCCAGCGCAGCGCTCCAGCCGGAGGCATCCGCCTGAAGCACGTTGGCCACGGGCATGGCCCATGCGGGCGCGGCGTCCACCAGCGCGCTCACCTGCGCGCCCTTGCGGGCGGCCTGGCGGATGCGCTGCGCGAAGAGCGGGTGGTCCTTGCGCAGGTTGGAGCCGATGACGAACACGCGCTGAAGACTGGACAGCGCGGCGATGGGCAGGCCCAGCCAGCGAGCCTGTCCAGCAGGCGCCGCGTTGCCGAAGTCGGCGGCGCGCAGACGGGAGTCAATGTTCTGGCTGCCCAGACCACGCACCAGTGCACCGGCCAACGCCAGTTCCTCGACCGTGCTGTGCGGGCTGGCCAGCAGGCCGATGGCCTGCGCGCCGTGGTCGTTCTTGATCTGCTTCAGGCCATTGGCCACGTATTCCAGAGCAGTCTGCCAATCCACGGCCTTCCACTCGCCGCCCTGCTTCAGCATGGGCTGGGTAAGGCGGTCGGCACCGTTGAGTGCTTCGTAGCTGAAGCGGTCGCGGTCGGCGATCCAGCATTCGTTGACAGCCTCGTTCTCCAGGGGCACCACGCGCAGCACCTGCCCGTTCTTCACCTGGACGATCAGGTTGGAGCCCGTGGAATCGTGTGGACTGACGGACTTGCGGCGCGACAGTTCCCAGGTACGGGCGCTGTAGCGGAAAGGCTTGCTCGTCAGCGCCCCCACCGGGCAGAGGTCGATCATGTTGCCCGACAGCTCGGAATCCACCGACTGGCCAACGAAGGTCTCGATCTCGGAGTGTTCGCCACGGTGGCTCATGCCCAGCTCCATGACGCCGGCGATTTCCTGGCCGAAACGCACGCAGCGGGTGCAGTGGATGCAGCGGCTCATCTCTTCCATCGAGATGAGGGGGCCGACATCCTTGTGGAACACCACGCGCTTTTCTTCTTCGTAGCGGGACGCGCCACCACCGTAGCCGACGGCCAGATCCTGCAACTGGCACTCACCGCCCTGGTCGCAGATAGGGCAGTCCAGCGGGTGGTTGATCAGCAGGAATTCCATGACCGACTTCTGGGCCTTGACGGCCTTGTCGGACTTGGTGCGCACCACCATGCCCATGGTGACGGGCGTGGCGCAGGCGGGCATGGGCTTGGGTGCCTTTTCGACATCCACGAGGCACATGCGGCAGTTGGCCGCGATGGACAGCTTCTTGTGATAGCAGAAGTGCGGAATGTAGGTGCCTGCCTTCTCGGCTGCATGCATGACCATGCTGCCGGGCGGCACTTCCACCTTCTTGCCGTCGAGTTCGATTTCAACCATGTTCAGCTCTGGTTAAACGTAAGCCGGGACCATGCAGGTCTTGTGTTCGATGTGGTGCTCGAACTCGTGGCGGAAGTGCTTGATCATGCCGCGCACCGGCATGGCAGCGGCATCACCCAGCGCGCAGATGGTGCGGCCCATGATGTTCTCCGCGACGTTGTCGAGCAGCGCCATGTCGCTCGGACGGCCCTGGCCGTTCTCGATGCGATCGACCATGCGCCACAGCCAGCCCGTGCCCTCGCGGCAGGGCGTGCACTGGCCACAGGACTCGTGCATGTAGAAATAGCTCAGGCGCTGCAGGGACTTGACCATGCAGCGGGAATCGTCCATCACGATGACGGCGCCGGAACCCAGCATGGAGCCTGCCTTGCTGATGGAGTCGTAATCCATCGTGCAGTCCATGATGATGTTGGCAGGCAGCACGGGTGCCGAAGATCCGCCGGGGATCACGGCCTTGAGCTGGCGGCCAGTACGCACACCCCCGGCGAGTTCGAGCAGTGTGCTGAAGGGCGTACCCATGGGAATCTCGTAGTTGCCCGGGCGCTCCACGTCACCGCTGACCGAGAAGATCTTGGTGCCGCCGTTGTTCGGCTTGCCGCATTCAAGGTAGGCCTGGCCACCGTTGCGGATGATCCAGGGCACCGCCGCAAAGGTTTCGGTGTTGTTGATGGTGGTGGGTTTGCCGTACAGGCCGAAGCTGGCCGGGAACGGCGGCTTGAAACGCGGCTGGCCCTTCTTGCCTTCCAGCGATTCGAGCAGCGCGGTTTCCTCGCCGCAGATGTAGGCGCCAAAACCATGGTGGGCGTGGAGCTGGAAGCTGAAGCCCGAACCCAGGATGTTGTCCCCCAGGTAGCCTGCCGCCCTCGCCTCTTCCAGGGCGGCCTCGAAGCGCTCGTAGACCTGGAAGATTTCGCCGTGGATGTAGTTGTATCCCACGGAAATGCCCATCGCGTACGCGGCAATGATCATGCCCTCGATCACGATGTGCGGGTTGTACATGAGGATGTCGCGGTCCTTGCAGGTACCGGGCTCACCTTCGTCCGAGTTGCAGACGAGATGCTTCTGACCCGGGAACTGGCGGGGCATGAAGCTCCACTTCAGACCGGTGGGAAAGCCGGCGCCGCCACGGCCACGCAGGGCGGAGTCCTTGACAGTCGCGATCACCTGGTCCTGGGTGAGGCCTTCACCGCCATCATTGCCCAGGATCTTGCGCAGTGCTTCGTAGCCGCCGCGCGCTTCGTAGTCCTTGATGGACCAGTTGCTGCCATCCAGCCCAGCATAGATCTGCGGGTTGATGTGGCGGCCGTGGAAACAGGTTTCCAGGCCCTTGGCCTGGAACTGTTGCAACACCTGGTTGACGTTCATGCCTGGCCCTCCGCAGCCTTGAGGCCGTCGATCAACTGGTCGAGCTTCTCGTTGCTCATGAAGCTGCACATGTGGCGGTCGTTGACGAGCATCACCGGGGAATCGGCGCAGGCACCCAGGCACTCGGATTGCTGCAGCGTGAACAGGCCATCGGCCGTGGTCTCACCCATGTGAATGCCGAGTTTCTTTTCCAGGTACTGCAGCGCCTTGCCGCCGTCGCGCAACGTGCACGGCAGGTTGGTACAGACGTTGAGCTTGAACTTGCCCATCGCCTTCTGGTTGTACATGTTGTAGAAGGTCGTGACCTCGTGCACGGCGATGGCGGGCATGCCGAGGTAGTCGCCGATGCCTTTTTCGGCCTCGGGGCTGACCCAGCCCTGCTCCTGCTGCACGATGGACAGACATGCCATCACGGCAGACTGTTTCTGGTCGGCAGGGTACTTGGCCACTTCGCGGGCAAAGCGTGCCAGCGTGGCCTCGGAAAAGGCCTGTGCCTGTACGGCTTGTTTTTCAGAGGTCATCGGTCAATCTCTCCAAACACGATGTCCATGGTGCCGATGATGGCCACCGCGTCTGCCAGCATGTGGCCACGAGCCATCTCGTCCAGGCAGGACAGGTGCGCAAAACCAGGCGCGCGGATCTTCAGGCGGTAAGGCTTGTTGGCACCATCGCTCATCAGGTAGATGCCGAACTCGCCCTTGGGGTGCTCGACGGCAGCGTAGGCTTCGCCCTCGGGCACGTGGAAACCTTCGGTGAAGAGCTTGAAGTGGTGGATCAGCTCTTCCATGTTGGACTTCATGGACTCGCGCGAAGGCGGCGCCACCTTGTGGTTGTCGGTGATGACCGGACCGGGGTTCGCACGCAGCCAGTCCACGCACTGCTTGATGATGCGGTTGGACTGGTTCATCTCTTCCATGCGGACGAGGTAACGGTCGTACGTGTCACCGGTCTTGCCGACGGGAATGTCGAAGTCCAGACGGTCGTAGACGTCGTAGGGCTGCTTCTTGCGCAGGTCCCAGGCAATGCCAGAGCCGCGCAGCATGGGGCCGGTCATGCCCATGTTGAGCGCTCGCTCGGGGCTGACCACGCCGATGCCCACCGTGCGCTGTTTCCAGATGCGGTTGTCGGTCAGCAGCGTGTGGTATTCAGCCAGGTAGGTGGGGAAGCGCTTCGTGAAGTCGTCGATGAAGTCGAGCAGCGAACCCTGGCGGTTCTTGTTCAGCTCGTCCATCGCCTTGGCGTTGCGGATCTTGCTGACCTTGTACTGCGGCATCGCGTCCGGCAGGTCGCGGTAGACGCCGCCCGGACGGAAGTACGCCGCGTGCATGCGGGCACCCGACACCGCTTCGTACATGTCGAAGAGGTCTTCGCGCTCGCGGAAGGCGTAGATCAGGATGGTGGAGCTGCCGCAGTCGTTGCCGTGGGAACCCAGCCACATCAGGTGGTTGAGCAGGCGGGTGATCTCGCTGAACATCACGCGGATGTACTGCGCGCGGATGGGCACCTCGATGCCCAGCAGCTTCTCGATGGCCAGGCAATAGGCGTGCTCGTTGCACATCATCGAGACGTAGTCCAGCCGGTCCATGTAGGGCAGCGACTGGATGAAGGTCTTGTGCTCGGCCAGTTTCTCGGTGGCGCGGTGCAGCAGGCCGATGTGCGGGTCGGCGCGTTGCACGACCTCGCCGTCCAGCTCCAGCACCAGTCGCAGCACGCCGTGCGCTGCCGGGTGCTGCGGACCGAAGTTCAGGGTGTAGTTCTTGATTTCAGCCATGATCAGTGCAGTCCGCCGTAGTTGTCTTCGCGGATGATGCGCGGCGTGATCTCGCGCGGCTCGATGGTGACGGGTTCGTAGATCACGCGACGGCGCTCGGCGTCGTAGCGCATTTCCACGTGGCCAGACAGCGGGAAATCCTTGCGGAAAGGGTGCCCGATGAAACCGTAGTCGGTGAGGATGCGACGCAGATCGTCGTGGCCTTCAAACACGATGCCGTAGAGGTCGAAGGCCTCGCGCTCGTACCAGTTGGCCGAAGTCCACAGCGACGAGACCGAAGGCACCACAGGGAAATCGTCGTCGGGGCAGAACACGCGCACACGCACGCGCTGGTTCAGGCTGACCGACAGCAGGTGCGCCACCACGGCAAAACGGGCGCCTTCCCAGGCACCCTCGCGATAGGTGGAGTAATCGACACCGCAGATGTCGAGCAGCTGTTCGAAGCGGCAACCCGGCGCGTCGCGAAGCAGTTGCATGGCTTCGAAGTAGCCGCCCGCGTTCAGAACTACGGTGACTTCACCGCGTTCGACGCTGATCTGCTGGACCTTGTCACCCAGGCAGTCGGCCAGGGTTTGGCGCAAAGCCTCGGGGTCAACGGCAACGGGAGCCGCCCCCGGAGCCACGTCCATCGTAGTACCGGTCATGTTCTGAAACCTCCGGCGCGCTCAGACGCGCGCAATGGTGTTGGTGCGACGGATCTTCTGCTGCAGCTGGATGATGCCGTACAGCAAGGCCTCGGCCGTGGGCGGGCAGCCCGGGACATAGACGTCCACCGGCACGATGCGGTCGCAGCCGCGAACCACCGAATAGCTGTAGTGGTAGTAACCACCGCCGTTGGCACAGGAGCCCATCGACAGCACCCAGCGTGGCTCAGCCATCTGGTCGTACACCTTTCGCAGGGCTGGCGCCATCTTGTTGCACAGCGTGCCGGCCACGATCATCAGATCGGACTGCCGCGGACTGGCACGGAAGACCTCGGCACCGAAGCGTGCGAGGTCGTAGCGCGCCGTGGCGGCATGCATCATTTCGACGGCACAGCAGGCCAGACCAAAGGTCATGGGCCACAGCGAGCCGGTCTTGGCCCAGTTCACCACCGAGTCATAACTGGTGGTGATGAAGCCTTCCTTGAAGACACCTTCGATCATGCGTTACTCCGAAGCCTGTACGCCAACATCATTCCCAATCCAGGGCACCCTTTTTCCATTCGTAGGCAAAACCCACGACAAGGATGGCCAGGAACATCACGCCAGCCCAGAAACCTGTGGCACCGATGTCGGCGAAGGCCACGGCCCAGGGAATCAGGAAGGCGATTTCGAGATCAAAGAGGATGAAGAGAATGGCGACGAGGTAATAGCGCACGTCGAACTTCATGCGCGCATCCTCGAAGGCTTCGAAGCCGCATTCGTAGGGGGAATTCTTTTCGGGGTCGGGACGGTTGGGACCCAGGATGTAGCCAAACACCTGGGGGAGTACCCCGACAGCCAAGCCCACCAACACAAACAACAGTACGGGAAGGTATTGCTCAAGGTTCATTGCTTGCCCCGGAGACGCCCTGCAGGCGCCTGTGTATGTGATGGTGCCGACGGCGAGACTCGAACTCGCACAGCTTTCGCCACTACCCCCTCAAGATAGCGTGTCTACCAATTTCACCACGTCGGCTTAGGAAGATATCGGTGAGCTGCGGGTTCTTGCTGTACCTCGCCCGCCGCTCAGCGAACTTCAGCATTCTACCCCGAATAGGGACAGAATTTTTGTGGGTATCGGGATTTACCCGCTCGGAACGTCAAATTTCCAACGCAGGAACCCGACCCCACCCAGGTTGACCGGGGCGTCACTGCCCAGGAATCTGACCGGCGCCAGCCGCCGGTTGTGCGGGAGCGGGAATCTGCTGCGAGCCAGTCTCGGGAACCGTTTCGGCGGGCAGGTTTTCCAGGACGCTGCCAGAGCTGGCCGGACGCAGGTTGCCGAAGTAGGCCAGGGCAAGCGTCGCCGCCAGAAACACCGTCGCCAGCACCGCAGTGGTCCGCGACAGGAAGTTGGCACCACCCGTGGCGCCGAACAGCGTGGCAGAACCAGCGCCACCACCGAACGCAGCGCCCGCGTCGGCACCTTTGCCGTGCTGAACCAGGATCAGGCCGATCATGGAGATGGCGGACAGCAACTGCACCGCCAGAAGGATGGTCATCAGAATGTTCATGTTTTCTCCGGATGCTTTTGCCTCAACCCACTTGAGGGCATGAAGCGATGATTTTCAGAAAGTCTTCGGCCTTGAGAGAGGCGCCACCGATGAGCCCGCCATCGATGTCGGGCTGCGCCAGCAGTTGCGCGGCATTGCCTGCGTTCATGCTGCCGCCGTAGAGGATGCGGATGCGGTCGGCGTGGGCCGTGGCCGCCTGCAACTGGGCACGCAGCACCGCATGCACGGCCTGGGCCTGCTCTGGAGTGGCCGTGCGGCCGGTGCCGATGGCCCATACCGGCTCGTAAGCCACGACGATTTCGCTGGTGCAGTGACCGACGGTGTGGATCACAGCAGCCAGCTGGCGCTTGACGACCGCCTCGGTCTGGCCGGACTCGCGCTCGGCCAGCGTCTCGCCAATGCAGACGATCGGCGTGATGCCAGCGGCCAGGGCGCGTTGCGCCTTGGTTGCAACGGTCTCGTCGTTTTCGCCATGGTACTGCCTGCGCTCGGAATGGCCAACGATGGCATACCGGCATGCAAAGTCCTTGAGCATGCCCGCCGCGATTTCGCCGGTGTAGGCACCCTGCTCGTGGGCAGACACATCCTGCGCCCCCCAGGCAATGGGACTGTCTTGCAGCTCTGACTGCGCCTGGGGCAGGTACACCGCAGGCACGCACAGCGCGACATCAGCGCCAACAGCCGCCGGCATAGCGCCCTTGAGCGCATCCAGCAGAGCCTTGTTGGCAGCCAGGCTGCCATTCATCTTCCAGTTGCCGGCAATGAGTTTCTTCATCTTCGTCAATCGATGGGGAAGGGAAACAGGCTCAATCCACCCAGCTCAGCAGCAGTTTGCCGATATGCTGGTTGGACTCCATGAGGGCGTGCGCCTGGGCGGCCTGAGCTGCCGGAAACACACGGAACACCACGGGGCGGATACGGCCCGATTCAAGCATGGGCCAGACGTGCTGGCGCAGGCTGCGCGCGATGGCGGCCTTGAACGCAACCGGACGGGGCCGCAGCGTGGAACCCGTGACCGTCAGGCGCCGCCGCAGCACGGCACCGGCGTTGATCTCGGCCTTCACGCCACCCTGCACCGCGATGATGACCAGGCGGCCATCTTCGGCAAGGCAGTCCAGCTCCCGGGCCACGTAGGGGCCAGCAACCATGTCCAGGATCACGTCAACGCCACGGCCACCCGTAAGGTTGGCCACCTCGCGAACGAAGTCCTGCGTCTTGTAGTTGATGGCGTGATCGGCACCCAGCGCCAGGCAGGCTTGCGCCTTGTCGTCGCTGCCCACAGTGACGATGACGGTGGCACCCATGGCCTTGCCCATCTGGATGGCCGTGACGCCGATGCCGCTGGAGCCACCCTGCACCAGCAGGGTTTCACCCGCTTGCAGGCGCCCACGGTCGAAAACGTTGCTCCAGACCGTGAAGAAAGTCTCGGGCAGGCCAGCGGCGTCCAGGTCGGACCAGCCACGCGGCACCGGCAGGCACTGGCCCACCGGGGCGACGCAGTACTCGGCATAACCGCCGCCAGCCACCAGCGCACACACGTGGTCGCCCACGGCGAGGCCAGCTTCGGCCAGCGCAGCAGCATCACCGGCCTCGATGACGCCGGCGACCTCCAGACCAGGGATGTCGGAAGCCCCAGGCGGCACCGGGTAGTTGCCGGTGCGCTGCAGCACGTCCGGGCGGTTCACGCCGGACGCAGCCACGCGGATCAGCACCTCGCCAGCACCGGGGGCGGGCCGCTCGCGCGTGGCGAGCTGCAGCACCTCTGGCGCGCCGTAGCCGGTGATCTCAACGACTTGCATCGACTCAGCCATGAGCAGAAACAACGATCACTGTTGTTGCTGTTGCTGCTGGGCAGCCGCGTCCTCGCGGTCGATCAGCGCCTTCATGGACAGCTTCACGCGACCCTTCTCGTCGGTCTCGAGCACCTTGACCTTGACGATCTGGCCTTCCTTGAGGAAGTCGGTGACCTTCTCGACGCGCTGGTGCGCGATCTGGCTGATGTGCAGCAGGCCATCCTTGCCGGGCAGTAGGTTGACCAGGGCACCGAAGTCGAGGATCTTGGTGACCGGGCCTTCGTAGACCTTGCCGATTTCGACTTCGGCGGTGATCTCCTCGATGCGCTTCTTGGCCAGTTCAGCCTTCTCGCCGTCGGTGGAGGCGATGGTGATGGTGCCGTCTTCAGCGATGTCGATCTGGGTGCCGGTTTCTTCGGTCAGCGCACGGATGGTGGCGCCGCCCTTGCCGATCACGTCACGGATCTTCTCGGGGTTGATCTTCATGGTGTACAGGCGCGGCGCGAAGGTCGAGATCTCGGTCTTGGCCTCGCCCATGGCTTCCTGCATCTTGCCCAGGATGTGCATGCGCGCTTCCTTGGCCTGGGCCAGGGCGACCTGCATGATTTCCTTGGTGATGCCCTGGATCTTGATGTCCATCTGCAGGGCGGTCACGCCGTTGGTGGTGCCGGCCACCTTGAAGTCCATGTCGCCGAGGTGGTCCTCGTCACCCAGGATGTCGGTCAGCACGGCGAAGCGGTTGCCTTCCTTGATCAGGCCCATGGCAATGCCAGCCACGTGCGCCTTCATGGGCACGCCCGCGTCCATCAGCGCCAGGCAGCCGCCGCAGACGGAAGCCATGGAAGAAGAGCCGTTGGATTCGGTGATTTCGGACACCACGCGGATGGTGTAGGGGAATTCTTCCTTGCTGGGCAGCGCGGCCACCAGGGCACGCTTGGCCAGGCGGCCGTGGCCGATCTCGCGGCGCTTCGGGCTGCCCACGCGGCCGGTCTCGCCGGTGGCGAACGGAGGCATGTTGTAGTGCAGCATGAAGCGGTCGTCGAACTCGCCAGCCAGCGCGTCGATGCGCTGGGCGTCACGGTCGGTACCCAGGGTGGCGATGACCAGAGCCTGGGTTTCACCACGCGTGAACAGGGCGGAACCGTGGGTGCGCGGCAGCACGCCATTGCGGATTTCGATGGGGCGCACGGTGCGGGTGTCGCGGCCGTCGATGCGGGGCTCACCAGCCAGGATCTGGCCGCGCACGATGGAAGCTTCGATGTTGAACAGCAGGCCTTCAACCTTCACGCCGTCGAACTCCACGCCTTCGGCCTTCAGGCCTTCCATGACGGCGGCGTAGGCCTCGCGGCAGGCCTGGGTACGGGCCTGCTTGTTGCGGATCTGGTAGGCGGCGGCGAGCTTGTCGCGGCCCAGGGCCTCGACCTTGGCGATCAGGGCGTCGTCTTGCGCCGGAGGCTGCCAGTTCCACTCGGGCTTGCCAGCATCACGCACCAGTTCGTTGATGGCATTGATGGCGATGTTGCCCTGCTCGTGACCGAACACCACGGCGCCCAGCATCACTTCTTCGGACAGCTGCTCGGCTTCGGATTCGACCATCAGCACAGCAGCCTGGGTGCCTGCGACGACCAGATCCATCTGGCTGTTGGCACGCTCGGACTGGCCGGGGTTGAGCACGTATTCACCGTTGATGTAGCCCACGCGAGCTGCACCGATGGGGCCGTTGAACGGGATGCCAGACACGGACAGCGCAGCGCTGGTGGCGATCATGGCGGCGATGTCGGCGTCCACCTCGGGGTTCAGCGAAAGCGTGTGGATGACCACCTGCACTTCGTTGAAGAAACCTTCGGGGAACAGCGGGCGGATCGGGCGGTCGATCAGGCGGCTGGTCAGGGTTTCCAGCTCGCTGGGGCGGCCTTCACGCTTGAAGAAGCTGCCGGGGATCTTGCCAGCAGCGTAGGACTTCTCGATGTAGTCCACGGTCAGCGGGAAGAAGTCCTGACCGGCCTTGGCTTCGCTCTTGGCCACGACGGTGGCCAGCACGACGGTGCCTTCCATGTCGAGCAGCACGGCGCCGCTGGACTGACGGGCGATTTCGCCGGTTTCCATGCGGACAGTGTGCTTGCCCCACTGGAAGGTTTTGGTGACTTTGTTGAACATGCTCATGTTCTGCTCCTTTGATGTGTGCGTGTGAGGCCACGCACCCTGCCTGGAGATTTGCCTTCAGAACACGATGCCATTCCAGCGAGGCGACGGGCGTTGCAGACGCCCCGTTGGAATGACACAGCTTCGATCTGAACGACAGCACTCCGTTGAAAAAGCGAAAAACGCCTGAGGCAGCGTGGCAACCCAGGCGTTTCTTGTTCAGCGTTTGCGCCGGACCAAATTACTTGCGCAGGCCCAGTTTCTGGATCAGGGCGACGTAACGGTCGGAGTCCTTGGACTTCAGGTAGTCCAGCAGCTTGCGGCGGCGGCTCACCATCTTCAGCAGACCGCGGCGACCGTGGTGGTCTTTGGCGTGGGTCTTGAAGTGGGGGGTCAGTTCGTTGATGCGTGCGGTCAGGATGGCGACTTGCACTTCGGGGCTGCCAGTGTCGTTAGCGGCACGGGCGTTGGCCGCGATGACTTCGGCCTTGATGGAGGATGCGATCATTTGGATGAGTCCTTGGTTGACATGCGACCCGCCGCAGGTTGCCGCACCCCATGGAGGGTTGCCAGCTGCCGCAACGGGCGTGAATTGCCCACGCACATGCGAAGGCAACTGATGATTATACCCCGAGCCAGCGCTGAAGGCGAGCCACCCCCTGGCGCAGGCGATCGACGTCGCGGCTGGCTAAGCACCAGCGCAGCCAACCCTCCCCTTCCATGCCGAAGGCGCTACCGGGGGCCAGGCCCAGCCCGGCCTCGCGCACCAGGCGCTTGGCCACCGTAAGGCTGTCTCCCTCGACGGGTAGCTTGAAGAAGGCGTACATGCCGCCCGGCGGCACGGCCACCTGAACGCCGGGCAAAGCCTGCAATAGCGGCACCAGGGTGTCGCGGCAAAGCTTCAGGTGCGCAACCAGGGCGGGCGTCACCTCGTCGCCGCGCTCCAGCGCCACTACCGCGGCACGCTGGGTGAACACGGGTGCGCAAGAGGTGTTGAACTCGATGAGCTTGCCCACCGGCTGCACCAGTTCGGGCGGCAACACCATCCAGCCCAGGCGCCAGCCCGTCATGAGGAAACTCTTGGAAAAGCTGTGCACCACGACAAGGCGGTCATCGGGCTCGGCCACATCCAGGAAGCTGGGCGCGCAGCCGTTGCCGCTGGCGGCGTAGTACAGGCGTTCGTACACCTCGTCCGCCAGCACCCAGGTGCCGGTGCGGCGGCAATGGTCCAGGATGGCCTGCTGTTCGGCGCGGGTGAGCGTCCAGCCGGTGGGGTTGTTGGGCGCGTTGAGCACCAGCATGCGGGTGCCGGGCGTGACAGCGGCCAGAAGCTCGTCCAGATCCAGCCGCCACAGGCCATCTGCACCAGGGTGAAGGCTGACGCAACGAACCTTGCCGCCCATGATGAGCGGCTGCGCCACCAGGTTGGGCCACACCGGCGTGACGACGACCACCTCATCGCCAGCGTCCACCAGGGTTTGCGCGGCCAGCATCAGGCCGTTTACACCGCCCGAAGTGACGGCAATGCGGCCCTGCCAATGCGCCGCGTCGTGCTGCGGGTGCAGCCTGTGCGTGTAGCGGCCCAGGGCTTCGCGCAAGGCAGGCAGACCCAGGTTGTGGGCGTAAAAGGTTTCGCCTGCGTTGAGGGAGGCTATCGCCGAGTCGCGGATGAAACCGGGTGTGACTTCGTCGCTCTCGCCAAACCAGAACGCCAGCACGTCTTCACGCCCCATTCCAGCGTTGGCCACCTCACGGATGCGCGACTCTTCCAGTTCTGCCACGACGGATCGCATGCCCTGCCCTTTCGTTGGAAACAAAGGGCCGATTATGGGCGAGCAGCCGTCAGGGGCGGTTCATCTGGCAGCTGTGGGGTTGCTCTGCCGCGTTGGGTGCCAGCTGGCGGATGACGCGGAAGCCGTAGCCGGAGCCTTCCACGTCGAACGGCACGCCGGGGGCTCCCTGGCGGTCCATGACGGACACCACGAGCGCCTGCTGGGCCTGGTGGTCGGCCGCGCGCATGCGCAGACGCTGCCCCGCCAGCGTGACGTCGGCGTTTTCCAGCGCCCGGGCCATGGCCTGGGCCGAAGGCATGCCTGCCGTCGAACCAGCTGCCCGCTCGATGGCCTGTGCCAGGGCTTCGATCATCAGCTGCATGCGCATGTGGACGTAATCGTCCGCCGGGCGTGGGAAGCGGGCGCGGAAGCTTTCATAGAAAGCCTTGGACTCGGCACCGGGGACGTTGGGGAACCAGTCGGCCACGGCCACCACCTTGCCGATGCCTGCATCGCCGATGGCCGCGGGCGCGCCCAGGGCGTTGCCGTAGAAGGTGTAGAACTTGCCTTCAAAGCCGACTTCGCGCGCGGCCTTGACCAGCAGCGTCAGGTCGTTGCCCCAGTTGCCGGTGATGACGGCCTGCGCGCCGCTGGCCTTGATCTTGGTCGCGTACGGCAGGAAGTCCTTGACGCGGGCCATGGGGTGCAGCTCTTCCCCGACGATGCGGACGTCCGGACGCTGCAGGCCCAGCTGGCGGCGGGCTTCGCGCTGCACGGCCTGACCAAAGCTGTAGTCCTGGCCGATCAGATAGACGCTCTTCACATCTCGGTCGGCCTTGATGACGTCCATCAGCGCGGCCATGCGCATGTCGGCATGGGCGTCGAAGCGGAAATGCCAGAAGCTGCACTTCTCGTTGGTGAGGATGGGGTCCACCGCCGAGTAGTTGAGGAACAGCACCTGACGAGAAGGATCGCGCTCGTTGTGCTTGTTGATGGCGTCGATGAGGGCGGCGGCGGCGGCCGAGGAATTGCCCTGCATGACGATGCGGATGTCGGCGTCCACGGCGGCGCGCAAGGAGGAAAGCGCCTCTTCGGTCTGACCCTTGCTGTCGAAACGCTCGACCAACAGCGGCCGTGCGCCGCCTGGCAGACGCACGCCGCCACGGGCGTTGACGCGTTCGGTAGCCCAGACCAGGTTGCGGAATACCGCTTCACCCGTGTTGGCCAGGGGGCCCGACAGGCCTTCGATGAGGGCCAGGCGGATGGGGGCACCAGCAGCGGGGGTGTTGGCGGATGCCATGCCGATGCAGGCCATCGAAGCGATGGCGGCCAGGGCGCTGCGGCGCGAGACCGCACGCAGGGTACGCGTGCCGAGACGCGTCAGGGAAGACAGCAGTTTCATGGTGATGCTCTTGGAAGCCCAAAGGGGTTTCGACACAGCCCGCAAAGTGTCACATATGCGACACCAGCACAAAAAGGGTGCGCCAGTTTACTGCACGGCCTGGGACAAGTCGGCCAGCGGCCAGCGGGGTTTGACGTCAAAGCCGTAGCCGGAAGATGGCGGCAATTGGCCGGCCTGGGCGCGCAAGCCAGCGGCCAGGGCGATCATGGCGCCGTTGTCGGTACACAGGTGCAACTCGGGGTAATGCACCCGCACGCCGCGTTTGGCACAGGCCTGGTTCAACTGCTCGCGCAGCAGGCTGTTGGCCCCCACCCCACCCGCCACCACCAGCCGTCGCAACCCGGACTGGCTCACGGCTGCCAGCGCCTTCTTCACCAGCACCTCGACGATGGCCGCCTGCGTTGACGCCGCCAGATCGGCTTGGCGCAACGGCAGGTCGTCACCCAGCTTCTTGGCCTGGGTCAACACGGCCGTCTTGAGGCCCGCGAACGAAAAATCGAGGTCACCGCTATGTAGCAGCGGCCGGGGCAGCTTGAACGCCTGCGGATCGCCGTGCTGCGCCAGCCGGGACAACGCTGGGCCGCCCGGGTAACCCAGACCCAGCAGCTTGGCCGATTTGTCAAAGGCTTCGCCAGCGGCGTCGTCGATGGTTTCGCCCAGCAATTGGTACTGGCCTACACCATCCACTCGCATGAGCTGCGTGTGCCCGCCGGACACGAGCAGTGCGATGAAGGGGAATTCGGGTGGATCGGCGCTGAGGAAGGGGGACAGCAGATGCCCTTCAAGGTGGTGCACGCCCAAGGTGGGCTTGCCCAGCGCGGCGGCCATGGCGCAGGCCACGCCCGCACCCACCAGCAAGGCACCAGCCAGACCGGGGCCGCGCGTGTAGGCCACCAGTTCAACGTCTTGCAGACTGCGCCCCGCCTGGGCAAGTGCGGCGGCAGTAAGGGGCAACACGCGGCGGATGTGGTCGCGGCTGGCGAGCTCGGGCACCACACCGCCGTAGGCCTGGTGCATCTCAATCTGGCTGTGCAGGGCATGGCCCAGCAGCCTGGGCGTGGCCGCACCCGAGGCGTCGACCAGGGCCACGCCGGTTTCATCACAGGAGGATTCGATACCCAAAATCAGCATGCGGCGAGTGTAAGCGCGGCGCCAACGCCAGCCGGGCGGCAGGGGCAAGGCACGTTTGTTGCTGATGTTTTTCCGAAAGGCGGGTATTCAAGAGATGAAAACGGGTTTGTGCTTCCTGGTCGCGGCCAAGCGCTGCGAGATCGCCGATCTGCGCCAGCTGGCGCAGACCAGCGTGCTGGTGGACACCACCGCCCGCATGATCCACGACCTGCAGCGCGAGCGCGGGCTGACGAATCTTTTCCTGGGCTCGGGCGGCGCTCACGCCAGCACCGCACGCCAGGAGCAGCTGCTGGCCAGCGACGCCACCGAAGCAGCCCTGCGCGCCAGCTTTGACAAACTCAACATCGAACCGCAGGGCATGACCAACGGGGCGAGACTGTTCAGCCGCATTGCCTACGTGCTGCAGGGGCTGGACGCCCTGCCCGGCCTGCGCCGCCGTGTGGAACGCCAGCGCTGGGACGCGCCGCGCGCGACCGCGGCCTACGTGCAACTGGTCGCGGGCCTGCTGGCGGTGGTGTTCGAGGCCGCAGACACGGCCACCGATCCCGACGTTTCCCGCATGCTGGTCAGCCTGTTCAACTTCATGCAGGGCAAGGAATTTGTGGGGCAGGAGCGCGCCACGGGTGCCGCCATGTTCGCCGCCGGGCGCGCGGACGCCCGACAGCAGCAGCGGCTGATGCGGCTGATCGAGTCGCAGGAGCAGTGCCTGGAGGTGTTCGCCGACTTCGCCGACCCCGGTACGCGCACCTTGTGGGAGAGCAGCTTGTCGGCCCCGCAGTTGGCCGAGCTGGAACGGATGCGGCGCGTGCTGTGCACGAGCGCCGACGGCGGAGCGCTCAACACGGCGTGGAGCACACCATGGTTCGAAGGCTGCAGCGCCCGCATTGATGCCATGCGCACGGTGGAGATGCACCTGTCGCAGGCGCTGCAGGCCTTGTGCGACAGAAAGCTCGCGCAGGCCCGGCTGGAGCTGGAGAACCTGGAGAGACTGAAGGCCACGCTGAACGAATCCCCCGTGGCGCCCGAAACGCACGCCCCCTTCTTTGAGGAACCCGACGCCCTGGAGGCGCAGGCACCGGTTCGCCCACTGGGCTCGCAACTTGACCGAGGGGTGCTGGACCTGTTGCATGCCCAGGCCCACCGCCTGCAGAAGATGGAAGAGGAACTGGACACCGTGCGCGCCAGCCTGAACGAGCGGAAGGTGATCGAGCGGGCCAAGGGCCTGCTGATGGCACACCGCCAGTTGAGCGAAGAGGACGCGCACCGCACGATGCGGCAGATGGCCATGAACCAGGGCCGGCGGCTGGTGGAAGTGGCAGAGGCCGTGCTGTCCATGGCTGAGGTGCTGCCCGCCCGCTTGCGCTGACAGCGTGCCCGGGGGCACTGCTGCGGTGCACCATTCTTGGAAATCCCTGACCATGCACCATGCTGGGCACTGCCTGGGCGCAGGCCCAGCCCAGGGCATGGCCCTGACCGGCAAGACGGACACTCCACTGGAACAAAGAGCTGGCACGGAAGGTGCTTTAACCCCATCGACGGTTTGGGCCAACGGCGGCGCCAATCCAGTGTCCTGATACGACACACCCCCGGACAACGGCGTCCATCACCGGTCTGCGAAAGCGGCCGGCGTGATGGGCGCCGTTTTTGTTTTTGGTCATCGCTTGTCAAGGAATTGCCATGAGCCGAATCCTCCCCTCCACCGCCAGCCCCGTCGAAACCCGCGCCGAACCCCAGGCCGCGCAGCCCAACCGGCGCGAACTCATCAAGAAAGGGGGCGCGCTGGCAGGCGCTGCCCTGTTCTCCACCCTGGGCCACCACGGCGTGTGGGCAGCGGGCTCGGATGCGCCAGAGAAGAAGGAAGTGAAGATCGGCTTCATCCCGCTGACGGACTGCGCCAGTGTAGTGATGGCATCGGTGCTGGGTTTCGACCAGAAATACGGCGTCAAGATCATCCCCACCAAGGAAGCGAGCTGGCCTGGCGTGCGCGACAAGCTGGTCAACGGCGAACTGGACTTCGCCCACGTGCTGTACGGTCTGATCTACGGTGTGCACCTGGGCACGGCCGGTCCCAAGAAGGACATGGCAGTGCTGATGAACCTGAACCACAACGGCCAGGCCATCACGCTGAGCAAGAAGCTGGCAGACAAGGGGGCCGTGGACGGCGCCAGCCTGGCCAAGCTCATGCAAACGGACAAGCGCGAGTACACGTTCGCGCAGACCTTCCCCACCGGCACGCACGCCATGTGGATCTACTACTGGCTGGCAGCCCACGGCATCAATCCGATGAAGGACGCCAAGGTCATCACCGTGCCGCCGCCCCAGATGGTGGCCAACATGCGCGTGGGCAACATGGACGGCTTCTGCGTGGGCGAACCCTGGAACCACCGGGCGATCATGGACGGCATCGGCATCACCGCCACCACGACCCAGGCCATCTGGCAGGACCACCCCGAAAAGGTGCTGGGCACCACTGCTGAATTCGTGCAGAAGTACCCCAACACGGCGCGCGCCGTGACGGCGGCCATTCTGGAGGCGGGCAAGTGGATTGACGCTGGCCTGCAAAACAAACTGAAGATGGCCGAGACGATCGCCGACCGCGCCTACGTGAACACCGGCGTGGACGCAATCAACCAGCGCATTCTGGGCCGCTACCAGGACGGCATGGGCAAGACCTGGGACGACCCCAACCACATGAAGTTCTACAACGACGGTGCCGTGAACTTCCCCTACCTGAGCGACGGCATGTGGTTCCTGACGCAGCACAAGCGCTGGGGTCTGATCAAGGACCACCCCGACTACCTGGGGGTGGCCAAGGCCATCAACCGCATCGACATCTACAAACAGGCCGCCACGGCCAGCAAGACCCCCCTGCCCAAGAGCGAGATGCGCACGCACAAGCTGGTGGACGGCGTGGTGTGGGACGGCAAGGACCCGGCGAAGTACGCAGACAGTTTCAAGGTCAAGGTCTGAGGAGAACACCATGGTCAGCGCAGTCTTTCATTCACCGCTGGAAGCGGCCACGCCAGTGACGAGCACGGCGAAACCCGCCACCATGGCCCAGGCTCTGGCAACCAAAGCTGTCAGCAAACCCGCGCCAACACCGCCTCAGGCGGTGACCCGCAAAGCCCCTTGGATCGATCTGACGGAGCTGGCACAGCGGGTGGTCCCGCCAGTGCTCGGCCTGTTGCTGTTGATCGGGGTGTGGTACCTGGTGTCGGTGTCCACGGGCAGCAGCATCCCGTCGCCCCTGGAAACGGGCAGGCAGGCACTGCAGATCTTCTCGGACCCGTTCTACCGCAACGGCCCCAACGACCAGGGCGTGGGCTGGAACGTGCTGATGTCGTTGCAGCGCGTGGCCATGGGCTTCGGCCTGGCGGCGGTGGTGGGCATTCCGCTGGGCTTCATGATCGGACGCTTCGGCTTCCTCAGCCGCATGTTCAACCCGCTCATCAGCCTGCTGCGGCCGGTGTCGCCGCTGGCGTGGCTGCCTATCGGGTTGCTGGTGTTCAAGGGCGCCAACCCGGCCGCCATCTGGACCATCTTCATCTGCTCGATCTGGCCGATGGTGATCAACACCGCCGTGGGTGTGCAGCGCGTGCCGCAGGACTACATGAACGTGGCCCGGGTGCTGAACCTGAGCGAGTGGAAGATCGTGACCAAGATCCTGTTTCCCGCCGTGCTGCCCTACATGCTGACGGGTGTGCGCCTGGCCGTGGGCACCGCGTGGCTGGTGATCGTGGCCGCCGAGATGCTGACGGGCGGTGTGGGCATTGGCTTCTGGGTGTGGGACGAGTGGAACAACCTCAACGTCACCAACATCATCGTGGCGATCTTCGTCATCGGCACCGTGGGCCTGCTGCTGGAGATGGCGCTGATCAAGCTGGCCACGGCCTTCACGTTCGAAGAGGTGAAATCATGAACGACGCAAAGTACATCGACATCCAGGGCGTGGCCCAGACCTTCAAGACCAAGAAGGGCCTGTTCCCCGCGTTGCGCGACATCCACCTGAGCATCGCCAAGGGCGAATTCGTGGCGCTGATCGGCCACTCGGGCTGCGGCAAGTCCACGCTGCTCAACCTGATTGCCGGGCTCACCACGCCCACCGATGGCGTGCTGCTGTGCGCCGGGCGCGAGATCGCGGGGCCCGGGCCGGAACGCGCCGTGGTGTTCCAGAACCACTCGCTGCTGCCGTGGCTGACTTGCTTCGAGAACGTCTACCTGGGCGTAGAACGCGTGTTTGGCGCGGGGGCGAAAAGCACCGGTGCCGCTGCCGAGAACAAGGCCCAGCTGACCGCGCGCACTCATGCAGCGCTGGAGTTGGTGGGACTGGCGCACGCCGCGCAGAAACGCCCGGGCGAAATCTCTGGCGGCATGAAGCAGCGTGTGGGCATTGCCCGCGCCCTGGCCATGGAGCCCAAGGTGCTGCTGATGGACGAGCCCTTTGGCGCGCTGGACGCCCTGACCCGCGCCAAGCTGCAGGACGAGTTGCTGGAAATCGTGGCACGCACGCAAAGCACGGTGGTGATGGTGACGCACGACGTAGACGAGGCCGTGCTGCTGGCCGACAAGATCGTGATGATGACCAACGGCCCTGCCGCCACCATCGGCGAGGTGCTGCCAGTGGCACTTCCGCGCCCGCGCAACCGCGTGGAGCTGGCCGAAGACCCGGCCTACCTGCAGTACCGCAAGGCGGTGATCGACTTCCTGTACACCCGCCAGGTCCACGTGGAAAAGGCCGCCTGAACCACAAAAAGCGGGCAGAGAGAGACAACGCCCCGCCCTGAATCACCAAGATGGTGCACCACAGCACCCGATTCGGGACAAACCTCCTCGGAAAGAGCGTCACAGCCACGCCCTTTCCGAGGCACGGTTTTTGCTCACGCTGTTTCAGGCTAACGACGGCCTGACATCCTCCCTCTGCATTCCACCGCGGCTGCCGCCGCATGGATGCACCTCTTGCCTCCGGGCCAGCGCCGGTCCGGGACACCCCCCGTTCCCCCCCTCCTCTTACAAGGTTCACGCCATGGCGGGCTTTCGCACATTCCTGAAAAGCGGGCATGCGCCCACCCTCTTCGCTGCATTCCTGTACTTCGACTTCTGTTTCGCGGTCTGGGTGCTCAACGGTGCCATGGCACCTTTCATCAGCGAAGCCTTCGATCTCACCGCTGCGCAGAAGGGTTTCATGATCTCCGTGCCCATCCTGGCCGGGGCGCTCATGCGTTTTCCGCTGGGGATACTGGCGCAGTACATCGGCCGCAAGAACGCGGCCATGGTGGAGATGGGCCTGATCATCGTCGCCCTGGCTTACGGCTACTTCTTCATCAGCGAGTACGACCACGTGCTGGCCATGGGTGTGCTGCTGGGCATCGCGGGTGCCAGCTTCGGCGTGGCGCTGTCGCTCGGCTCGGGCTGGTTCCCGCCCCAGCACAAAGGGCTGGCCATGGGCATTGCGGGCGCGGGCAACTCGGGCACGGTGCTGGCCGTGCTGTTCGCCCCGCCGCTGGCCATGAAGTTCGGCTGGCAGACCGTGTACGGCCTGGCCGCCTTCTTCATGCTGATTCCGATGGTGGTGATGCTGGTGTTTGCCAAGGAGCCGCCGGACGTGGAACACCAGACCTTCAGGCAGCACATTGCCTGCCTGTTCGAGAAGGACGGCTGGGCCTTCAGCCTGATCTACGTGGTGACCTTTGGCGGCTTCATCGGCCTATCGAGCTTTTTGCCCACCTACTTCCACGACCAGTTCGGCGTGACGAAGGTGGAGGCCGGTCAGCTGACCATGCTGGCGGCGCTGATGGGCTCGGCCGTGCGCGTGGTGGGCGGCTACATTTCTGACCGCATTGGCGGCATAAACACCCTGTCGGGCGTGCTGGGTGTGGTGGCCGTGTCGCTGGTGCTGTGCGGTCTGTCCGGCGGCTCGCTGGTGATCACCACCCTGCTCTTCATGTTCTGTTTTGCTGCGCTTGGCGCAGGCAACGGCGCGCTGTTCCAGCTGGTGCCCCTGCGCTGGCCCATGACCACGGCCGTGGCCGGATCGATGATTGGCGAGGTGGGCGCGCTGGGCGGCGGCTTCATTCCCAATGCCATGGGTTTGAGCAAGCAGTACACCGACACCTACCTGTGGGGTTTTGTGGCGTTCGCCTTGCTGGCCCTGGGCATGTTGCTGATGCTGCGCGTGATGCAGATCCGCTGGACGCGCACCTGGGCCGAGAAAGGCGGGCGGGCACGCCCCGCAGCGCCGGACTTCACTTCGGCAGGAAGAGCAGCCAGTAAATCAGCAGCAGGTTGAAGAGCACGCTAACCGCGAAAAGCATCTTCCAGATGACGAGCGGGTCGCGCTCCACCAGGGTGGCCGGGTGGGGCGCGGTCAACGGGCGGGAAGCCCCTCGCTCCAGCGCCAGCGCGAATTCCTCCGCTGTCTCGAAACGCTGCGCCTTGTCCCGCGCCACGGCCTTCAGGACCACGTGGTCCAGCCAGATCGGCACTTCGGGGTTGTGGCGGCTGGGCGGCGTGGGATCACGGTAGTAGCGCCCCACCTGGTAGGGCAGCACCTCGCCGTAGGGCAGCTTGCCGGTCAGCAGCTTGTACAGAGTCACGCCCAGGGCAAACAGGTCACTCTGGGCGTTGGGCAGTTCATGCTCGCCTTCCGGCGCCGCTGCCAGAGCACGTAGCTGGAAACCCCATTGCTCCGGGTTCACGTAACTGGGCGTGCCCGCGTGCAGGCGCCGCATGCTTTCGGGTTCGCGCCCCGTCAGGGCCACGCCCATGTCCAGCAGGCGCAGCACGCCGTCTTCACCCAGGTGCAGGTTTTCGGGCTTCACGTCGCGGTGCACCACGCCCTGCCGGTGCAAGCGGCCCAGCACGCGCAGGGCCTGCACCGCCAGGCCCACCGCCTGTGTGGGTGTGAACCGCTTCTGGCGTTCCAGCATCTGGTGCAGGGTCTCGCCGCTGTGCCAGTCGTACAGCAGGTAGAAGGCCGAGCGCGCCCGGCCATGGGGCAACGTGTCGTGGATGTGCACGAGGTGATTGGCCACGCTCGATGTGCGCATGCGTGACGCCAGCCAGGCCTCGTGAGCCAGCATGGCACGCTCGTCGGGATCGTGCGCCCGCGAGGGGTGCAGCGCCTTGAGCGCGTAGAGCGTCTGGCTGGCGGGTTCGCGCACCTGGTACAGGACATTGACCCCGTTGTCGGCCACGCGCGCCGTCACGGTCAGCCCGTCCAGCACGTCACCCACCTTGAGATGGCTGGGCAGGGGCAGCGCCTCGGCCACGCGCGCCACATCGTGCAGCGACGCGTCGAGCAGCCCCAGCACGCGCACCACCATGGCGGTGACGTTGTCGTCGCTGCCCGCAGCCAGCGCGGCATCCACCAGCGCCTGGCTGGCCTGTTGTGAAGTTGATGCGTTCAGCAGTTCGCGCATGCGGCGTTCGGTCAGCTTGCCGTGCACACCGTCTGACACCAGCACGAACAGGTCACCCACGTGGAGGTCGCCCTGGAGGTAGTCCACCACGAGGTGATCCTCTGCCCCCACGGCGCGCAGCAGTTGGTGGCGCAGGTCTGGGTGGTTGACCGCGTGGTCGTGTGTAAGGCGCTGGAGCTGCCCCTCGCGCAGCAGGTAGCAGCGCGTGTCGCCCACGTGCGCCAGGGTGTAGGACTGACCGCGCAGCACCAGCGCGGTAAGCGTCGTCAACCCCATGGCCGGTTGGCGGCGACGGTTGACGCCCGCCAGCCAGGCGTTCTGCGCGGCAATCACGCGGTCCAGCGCCACGGTGGTGTCCCAGGTTTCGGGCGTGCCGAAGTAGTCGCGCACCAGGCTGGTGACACTGGTCTGCGCCGCTTCCTTGCCCATGCCGCCAGTGCTCACGCCATCCGCGATGGCAACGATGGAACCCCAGCCCTCCTGCCCGGGTGCAGGCAGCATGGCAGCGCAGAAGTCTTCGTTGATGTCCTTGCGGCCCGCCTGCGAGACAAAGCCAATGTCGATGTCGAATGCCATGCACCAACTCAAGCAAGAAGCACGCCCAAGGATGGTGCGATGGCAGCCATCACCCCATCAGCATCTGCATGCTGCTCTCGTACTGGGCGGACAGTTGCTCGAACACCTCCAGCAGGTTTTCGCTGGCGTTGGCCAGCAGTTCCAGCCGCGCGGCCCGGTCGCGGCCCGCCACCCGTGCCGCGCCACTGGCGCAGGCCAACATCTGCTCCCAGCCCTGGGCGGCCGCAGCCAGCCCGTCGCGGATGGCCGCGCTCGACAGGGGAATGCCATTCAGATAGCGCAGCCCATCTTCGAACGCGACCCGGGCGTCAAACATCGCCTGCTCGCGCTCCGGGGTGGAACGCCCAACCCCCAGCAGCTCGAACAGCACGTGCTTGGCGTAGCGCTGCGACAGCATGCGCTGGCGTCCCGCCATGTTGAGCACGTGCAGGGTGGCCACGGAGCCCGTCTGCTCCAGGCTGCCCACCAGCCGCTCCGCATCCTGCAGCAGCCGTTCGGCCAGGGCATCGAGTTCGGCCACGCGCTCGCCCTGCGGATCACCGCGCAACAAGGGCATCAACGCCGCCCAGGTCTTGCGCACCTGGGCCAGCAGGTCGCCGAAGGTGGGTTGCGACAGGTTCTTGTCCAGAAACTCCAGGTTGCCTGCCACGCGCTGCACCGACTCCTCCATCCCCTGGCGGTGGCGTTCCGGCTGCGCCGCCGCGAACTGCAGCAGACGGTATTTGACCAGCCGCTGCGAGAGCATGCGCAGCTGCCCCGCACGGTTTAGGCATTCCGCATCACGTGCAGACTGGATGACCTGTTGCGACACCTGCCCCAGCCGCCGGTTGGTGTGCATCGACGCTGTACGCAGCAACTGGAAAGCTTCATCGTCAGACATCTGACGCGCGCGCATGAGGATGCCCTTGGCCCGGTCCACCACCTTGCGCTCCTCGAAGCGCGTGGAAACATCGTTCAACTGCTTGAGCAAGGCCTGCTCCCGCTTGAAGCGGGCCTGGGCCAGCAGCGCCAGAGGCCGCAGCCGGGGTGCACCGTATCCCAAGACCGCGTATGCATGCACGCCTGCCTCCACCGCGTTCGCCATGCGTTGCGCGTCGGCGTCTGCCGTGAACAGCAGCACGGGCAGCGGTGCCACCTCACCCAGCGCGCGCAAGGTCTTGAGAAAGGCGTCGTCCAGCTGGGGCACGTCGGCCACCACCAGGTCTGGTGCATGCCGCACCACCGCCTGCACCAGTTTGCTGCATTCGCCTGCCGTGGCAAGGACCGTAAAACCAGCGCTCTGAAGATCCGGCAAGAGGGAGTCCGCGGCCCGTGCACCGCTGGAATAGACCAAAACCGACGTCATACCCGTTGAATACCTGAATGAAATGGGCTGACAGCCCGAAGGATGACACGCGCCACGCCAGCGGACACGCGCACGGCTCCGAGTATCTCGCAAGCGCGAACACATGCAAGCAGCAGATGGCACAAGTCTTGCGTAGTTCATGGCGGGCGTGACGAAGCGTCCAGTCTTGACCCCCTCGCGTCAAGGGTTGCGCGCACAACGACGTGCGTTGCCAAACAAAGGCAAGCCACCGGCCTGCCAGCACCCGTCCGTCCCCGGCCGGGGAAACACCCTCGTTCCCATCCAGCTCCTGCCCAGCTCGGCGCCTGTACACGCCTGGCCAGGGACCGGAGCACCCCAATCCTCAGACTGGAGTAGCCGCAATGAAGAAAGCAAAACTGGTGATGATCGGCAACGGCATGGCCGGCGTCCGCTCCCTGGAAGAGCTGCTCAAGCTCGCCCCGGACCTCTACGACATCACCGTCTTCGGTGCCGAGCCGCACCCCAACTACAACCGCATCCTGCTGTCGCCCGTGCTGGCGGGCGAGCAGACGCTGGAAGAGATCGTCCTCAACGACTGGGCCTGGTACCAGGACAACGGCATCACCCTGCACGCTGGCTGGACCGTGACCGAGGTGGACCGCACCCGCCGCATGGTCCACGCTCGTAACGCCCTGGGCGACACCATGAGCGAGCCCTACGACCGGCTCATCCTGGCCACCGGCTCCAACCCCTTCATCCTGCCCATCCCCGGCAAGGACTTGCCTGGCGTGCTGGCCTACCGCGACATTGCCGACACGCAGGCCATGATCGACGCCGCAGCGCAGTACAAGCATGCCGTGGTGATTGGCGGCGGCCTGCTGGGCCTGGAAGCCGCCAACGGCCTGATGAAGCGCGGCATGAGCGTGACGGTAGTGCACGTGGCCCCCTGGCTCATGGAGCGCCAGCTCGACGATGTGGCGGGCAAGCTGCTGCAGCAGTCGCTGCAGGAACGTGGCATGAAGTTCCTGATGGGCGCGCAGACCGCCGCGCTGGTGGCTGGCGAGAACGGTGAAAACGGCGGCCGCGTCAGCAAGGTGCAATTCAAGGACGGCACCGAGGTGCCCGCCGATCTGGTGGTGATGGCCGTGGGCATCCGCCCCAACACCGCGCTGGCCGAGAGCATGCGCCTGCACGTCAACCGCGGCATTGTGGTGAGCGACACCATGCAGACCGTGACCGACCCGCGCATCTACGCGGTGGGCGAATGCGCCAGCCACCGCGGCATTGCCTACGGGCTGGTGGCCCCGCTGTTCGAGCAGGGCAAGGTGCTGGCCAACCACCTGGCCGAATTCGGCATCGGCCGCTACACCGGCTCGCTCACGTCCACCAAACTCAAGGTCACCGGCATCGACCTGTTCAGCGCGGGCGACTTCATGGGTGGCGAAGGCTGCGAGGAAATCCTGCTGAGCGACCCGGTGGGAGGCGTGTACAAGAAGCTCGTCATCAAGGACGACCAGCTTGTTGGTGCCTGCCTGTACGGCGACACCGTGGACGGCTCCTGGTACTTCAAGCTGCTGCGCGAAGGCCGCAAGGTCTCCGACATCCGCGACAAGCTGATGTTCGGTGAATCCAACATTGGCGACACCGGCCACGAAGGCCACAACAAGGCCGCCAGCATGCCCGACGAGGCCGAGGTCTGCGGCTGCAACGGCGTCACCAAAGGCAGCATCTGCAAGGCCATCAAGGACAAAGGCCTGTTCACACTGGACGAGGTGCGCAAGCACACCAAGGCCAGCGCGTCCTGCGGTTCGTGCACCGGCCTGGTCGAGCAGATCCTGATGTTCACCGCCGGTGGCGACTACAGCGCCACACCTAAGAAGAAGGCCATGTGCGGCTGCACCGACCACAGCCACGAGGAAGTGCGCGAAGCCATCCGCACGCCGCTGCCCGATGGCTCCAAGCTGCTGACCACCAGTGCGGTGTTCCAGCACCTGGGTTGGAAGACACCCAACGGCTGCGCCTCGTGCCGCCCCGCCGTCAACTACTACCTCATCAGTACCTGGCCCAAAGAGGCCAAGGACGACCCGCAAAGCCGCTTCATCAACGAACGCAGCCACGCCAACATCCAGAAGGACGGCACCTACAGCGTGATCCCGCGCATGTGGGGTGGCGAAACCACGGCCAGCGAGCTGCGCCGCATTGCCGACGTGGTGGACAAGTACCAGATCCCCACCGTCAAGGTGACCGGGGGCCAGCGCATTGACCTGCTGGGCGTGAAGAAGGAAGACCTGGTGGCCGTGTGGAAAGACCTGGACATGCCCAGCGGCCACGCCTACGCCAAGGCCCTGCGCACCGTGAAGACCTGCGTGGGCAGTGAATGGTGCCGCATGGGCACGCAGGACTCCACCCAGATGGGCAAGGACCTGGAACGCGCCATGTGGCGCATGTACGCCCCGCACAAGGTGAAGTTCGCCGTCAGCGGCTGCCCGCGCAACTGCGCCGAGGCTGGCATCAAGGACGTGGGCATCATCGGTGTGGACAGCGGCTGGGAGATGTACATCGCGGGCAACGGCGGCATCAAGACGGAAGTGGCGCACTTCTTCACCAAGCTCAAAACCGCCGAAGAGGTGCTGGAGTACACCGGCGCCTTCATGCAGCTCTACCGCCTGGAAGGCTGGTACCTGGAGCGCACCGTGCACTACGTCAACCGCGTGGGCCTGGACTACGTGAAAAAGAAGATTCTGGACGACCACGAAGGCCGCAAGGCCCTGTGGGCACAGTTGCAAGCTGCACTGGAAGGCGAACCCGATCCCTGGTTCGAATTCGCCAAAGCCGAAGTGGACGTGCGCCAGTTCGAACCCGTCAAGACCGTTGTTTCCGAAGGAGCCGTGGCATGAGCGCCCCCCAACCCGAATGGACCCTGATCTGCCGCGTGGAAGACATTCCCGTGCTGGGCTCGCGCCGCGTGGCGCGCAAGCAGGGACTGGATGTCGCCATCTTCCGCAACACCGAAGACGAGGTGTTCGCCCTGCTCGACCGCTGCCCACACAAGGGCGGGCCGCTGAGCCAGGGCATCGTCTTCGGGCGCAGCGTGGCCTGCCCGCTGCACAACTGGACCATCGGCCTGTGCGACGGCCAGGCCGCCGCGCCGGACGAGGGTTGCACGCCCCGCTTCAACATCAAGGTGGAAGCAGGCGAAGTGTGGCTGGACGCCCGTGAACTCGCCACCCAGGCCACCGACCTGGCCCGCCCCATCGCCGGTCCCGCACGGCGCTGCTCACAGACCGCCTGAACGCCCCGCAGAGGAGACAACCACGTGAGTGCCGAACCGATCACCCTGGCCCAGGAGACCCGCTCCACCTGCCCGTATTGCGGTGTGGGCTGCGGCGTGATCATCGAATCCGTGGGCGAGCGCATCACCCACGTGCGGGGCGACCCGCAGCACCCGGCCAACTTCGGGCGGCTGTGCACCAAGGGCTCCACTCTGCACCTCACGGCAGACCCTGCCATCGCACGCCAGGTGCGGCTGACCCAACCCATGCTGCGTGCCCAGCGCGGTGCGGCCCCCCAGCCCCTGCCCTGGAACGCTGCGCTTGACCTGGCTGCTGACCGCCTGGCGGCCATCGTGCACCAGCACGGCCCCAATGCGCTGGGCTTCTACATCAGCGGCCAACTGCTCACCGAGGACTACTACGTCTTCAACAAACTCGCCAAAGGGTTGCTGGGCACCAACAACATCGACACCAACTCGCGCCTGTGCATGAGCAGCGCCGTGGCGGGCTACAAACTCACCCTGGGCGCCGACGCCCCACCCGCCTGCTACGACGACGTCAACCACGCCGACTGTCTCTTCATCGTCGGCAGCAACGCCGCCTGGGCACACCCGGTGCTGTTCCGTCGCATTGAAGATGCCAAGGCCCAACGCCCAGGCATGAAAGTCATCGTGGCCGACCCGCGCCGCACCGACACCGCCAGCCTGGCCGACCTGTACCTGCCGCTGCAGCCGGGCACCGACGTCATGCTCTTTCACGGCCTGCTGCACATCATGCTGGCCGAGGGTTGGATCGACACCGGCTACATCGACCGCCACACCAGTGGCTTCACCGCCCTGCGCGAACTGGTCCAAGGCTACACACCCGATGCCGTGGCCCAGATCTGCGGCGTGCCCGTGGCCGACCTGTTCACCGCGGCCCGCTGGTTCGCAGGTGTGCCAGAAGGCGCCAGCCAGATGGCCCCCAGCGCACGCCTTCGCACACTGAGCCTCTATTGCCAGGGCCTCAACCAATCCACCAGCGGCACCGCCAAGAACGCCAGCCTCATCAACCTGCACCTGGCCTGCGGGCAGATCGGCCTGCCGGGCGCGGGGCCCTTTTCCCTCACCGGCCAGCCCAATGCCATGGGCGGGCGCGAGGTGGGCGGCCTGGCCAACCTGCTGTCGGCCCACCGCGACTTGGCCAACCCGGTGCACCGTGCCGAAGTGGCCGCCCTTTGGGGCGTGCCGGACGTGCCCGCCACCCCAGGCAAAACCGCAGTGGACATGTTCCAGGCGGCCGCCGACGGCGAAATCAAAGCCCTGTGGATCGCCTGCACCAACCCGGCCCAGTCACTGCCCGACCAGGCCACCGTGCGCCGCGCGCTCGAGCGTGCCGAATTCGTGGTGGTGCAGGAAGCCTACGCCAGCGCTGCCACCTGCGACTGGGCCGACCTGCTGCTGCCAGCCACCACCTGGGGCGAAAAGGAAGGCACCGTCACCAACAGCGAACGCCGAATCACCCGTGTGCGTGCCGCCGTGCCGCCGCCAGCCACATCTGCAGACGGCCCGCGCCACGACTGGCAGATCGCTGTGAATCTGGCCCGCAAGCTGGAGCAACGCCTGCCCCGGCGCGCCCCCGGCACACTCTTTCCCTACGAAACGCCCGAGCAGATCTGGAACGAACACCGCGAAAGCACTCGCGGCCGCGACCTGGACATCACCGGCCTGAGCTACGCCCAACTGGACGCCGCGCCGCAGCAATGGCCCCAGCCTGAAGGCCAGGCCAGCGGCACCGAGCGCCTCTACGCCGATGGCGTGTACCCCACCGCCGATGGCCGCGCCCGCTTCGCCGCCCTGCCCTACGTGCCCCTGGCCGAGGAACGCGAGTCGCGCTACCCCTACGCCCTGACCACCGGGCGCCTGCGCGACCAGTGGCATGGCATGACCCGCACCGGCACCCTGGGCAAGCTCTTCGGCCACGTGGCCGAGCCCGAAGTCCAGATGCACCCTCAGGACATGGCCGACGCAGGCATCGAGACAGGCGACCTGGTGCGCGTCACCAGCAAGCGCGGCCAACTGGTGCTGCCCGCCAGCGCATCGCACGAACTGGCGCGCCGCCAGTGTTTCATCGGGATGCACTGGGGCAGCGAATACCTGGGAGGCCGTGGACTGGACGGCCAGCGCATGGCCGGCGTCAACGGTCTCACCACATCGGCCTATTGCCCCACGTCCAGGCAACCGGAACTCAAGCACGCGGCGGTGCGCATTGAAAAAACCCTGTTGCCCTGGACGCTGCAGGCCATGGCCTGGCTGCCCGCTGAAAAAGCGCTGGAAGTCCAGCGGGCACTGCGCCCCCTGATGGCCCGCTTCGACTACGCCGCCTGTGTACCCTTCGCGGCGGTGGGCGCCGCCGCCCCGGGCCTGCCTGCGCTTTGCGGCATCTGGTTCCAGGCGGCCTGCGCACAGGCACCGGACAATCAGGACGGGTGGCTCCACACCCTGGTGCAGGCGCTGGAACTGGACACCGAGGACACACTGCGCTATGCCGATCCGCTGCGCCACCAGCACCGCCGCGTGCGTATAGTTGGCACGGGAACCTCCCGGGTGCAGGCCTTCCTGCTGGCTGGCGACAGCCGCAGCAGCACCTGGCTGGCCACTTTGCTGCGCGATGCCTTGCCCACCCCCGTGACCGGGCTGGCGCTGCTCCAGGCACGTGGCTCGGCCCCTGGCGGCGGCCCCGTGGAGCGCAGCCAACCGGTATGCAACTGCCTGGGCGTCACCGCACAAGCCATCCGCCAGGCCCTGCCCGACATCGATGGCACACCCGCCCAACGCCTGGCCACCCTGCAGTCCCGCCTGGGCTGCGGCACGCAGTGCGGCTCCTGCGTGCCCGAACTCAAGCGCATCGTTCAACAGAATCCTGTCGCTGCGCGCATCAGCACATAACCCGTTTTCATATAAGAACGCCGAAAATCCCGCCATGGGCATTTCTCACTACATCAAGGACATCGGTCGCGGCAAAGACGGCGCTCGTGCGCTGTCGCGCGAGGCCGCAAGCGATCTCCTCGGTCAGGTGCTGGACGGGCAGGCCAGCGACCTGGAGGTGGGCGCGTTCTGCATCGCCATGCGCGTGAAGGGCGAAACCCCCGACGAAATGGCCGGTTTTCTGGACGCCGTACACGCCCGGCTGCCTGCCACGGCCCGCGGCAGCGTGCCCACGGTGATCCTGCCTTGCTACAACGGCGCGCGCAAGCTGCCTGCGCTCGCCGCCCTGCTGGCCCTGTTGCTGGCCCGCCGAGGGCTGCGCGTGCTGATCCACGGCCAGACCGTGGACCCGGGGCGCGTTACCACACACGAGGTGCTCGGCGCGCTGGCGCAACAGGGCATGATCAGGCAACCGGTTCTTTCTTCTCTGGCAGACCTGCCCGACGAAGCCGGCACATGGTTCCTGCCCACGGCAGGCCTGCTGCCTTCCCTGCAAAAACTGCTTGATGTGCGCCGCGTCGTGGGCTTGCGCAACAGCGCGCACAGCCTCGTCAAGCTGCTCAACCCCTGCACCGGCCCCAGCCTGCTCGTCAGCAGCTACACCCACCCTGAATACCTGCACAGCATGGGTGCCGTGCTGCGCCTGACCGGCACCCATGCAATGCTTCTGCGCGGCACCGAAGGCGAGCCCGTAGCCGACCCGCGCCGCACACCTCAGCTGGACCTGTTCAGCGAGGGCGATTGCCGCACCGTGGAACCCCAGCAAGCAGGCTCTCTCGCCTCGCTGCCAGACCTGCCGCCCGGCCAGGACCGCGAGGCCACCGCACAGTACATCGCACAGGTTCTGCGCGGCGAACGGGCCTTGCCCGGCCCCATCGCCACCCAGATACGCCACATCGAGGCGGCCCTCGCCGCCCTGGCACAGCCCGCCTGACGCCCCCCTCATTCCCGCCCACCGGAGCCGACCATGCCGACCACCTCCCAACCGCAACGCCCCACCGTCACCCTGGTGGGCGCAGGCCCAGGCGACCCGGACCTGCTCACGATCAAGGCGGTCAAGGCCATTGCCTCGGCCACCGTGCTGCTGGTGGACGATCTGGTCAACGACGAAGTGCTGGTTCATGCCCGGCCCGATGCCCGCATCGTGCACGTTGGCAAGCGGGGGGGCTGCAAATCCACACCGCAGGCATTCATCGAGCGTTTGATGATCCAGGCGGCCCTTGCTGGCGAGACAGTGGTGCGCCTCAAGGGGGGTGACCCCTTCATCTTCGGGCGCGGTGGCGAGGAAGTGGAACACCTGGAGGCCGAGGGTGTCCAGGTGCGTGTGGTCAATGGCATCACATCCGGCCTGGCGGCCGTGACGACCCTGAACGTGCCGCTCACCCACCGCGAGCACGCCCACGGTGTGGTGTTCGTCACCGGGCACGCCAAGCCCGGCGACAGCGGCACGGACTGGGCGGCATTGGCGCAATGTGCGCATCAGGCAAGGCTGACGCTGGTCATCTACATGGGTGTGTCCAGCGCCGAACAGATTGAGTCAGGCCTGCTCCAGGGCCTGCCCGCGCACACGCCCCTGGCCATCGTGCAGCACGCCACCCTGCCCCAGCAGCGCCATGCCGTCACCACCCTGGGGCGGCTGCAGCAGACGCTGTACGAACAGCAACTGGGAAGCCCCTCGGTGATTGTGGTGGGTGACGTCCTGAGCGGCCTGGCGCAGATCGGTGACAACCCCGCGGCACTTACCAACCGGCAAGCGGCCTGAAAGGCCTTGCCAGACCGAACAGGGGCAATATCGCTTCCCCTGCCTGTGTGAAGGGCACAAAGCAAAAAAGGAAGCCGAAGCTTCCTTTTTTGACGGTGTTGGAGCGGGATAAGAGGCTCGAACTCTCGACCTATACCTTGGCAAGGTATCGCTCTACCAACTGAGCTAATCCCGCATAGACCTGCTTGCGCAGACCTTTAACCTGGAGGCGCGGGCCGGAGTCGAACCGACCTACACGGATTTGCAATCCGGTGCATAACCGCTTTGCTACCGCGCCTTGTCTGTTGCACTCCGGCATGGTGCGCCGGATAAAAAAAGGAAGCCTGGGCTTCCTTTCTCGGAAAATGGAGCGGGAAACGAGGCTCGAACTCGCGACCTCAACCTTGGCAAGGTTGCGCTCTACCAACTGAGCTATTCCCGCGTTTTTCAGCTTTCTTGAACATTGCTGTTCGCGTCGTCTGAAGCCATTATTCTATACCGATTTTCAAGCACTCGTCAAAGCGCTCGAAAAAATTTTCAGTGCTTCACGGCCCCCGAGGCGTCGGCGGAAGGGGCTGCTGCTGCCACAGGCGCCGCTTCTTCCTCGGTCAACGGCACGGTGGGGCGCTCCAACGCCAGCTGCAACACCTTGTCGATCCATTTCACCGGAACGATCTCCAGGCCTTCCTTGACGTTGTCCGGAATCTCGGCGAGGTCCTTGACGTTTTCCTCAGGGATGATCACCGTCTTGATGCCGCCGCGCAGCGCCGCCAGCAACTTCTCCTTGAGGCCACCGATCGCCGTCACCTCGCCACGCAGGGTAATCTCACCGGTCATCGCCACGTCAGCACGCACCGGGATACCGGTGAGCGCCGACACCATGGCCGTCGTCATGGCCGCACCCGCGCTCGGGCCGTCCTTGGGCGTGGCGCCATCGGGCACGTGGATGTGGATGTCCTTCTTCTCGAACACCTCGTCCTTGATGCCCAGGTTGCGCGCGCGGCTGCGCACCACCGTGCGTGCAGCCTCCACGGACTCCTTCATCACATCACCAAGTTGGCCGGTGCGGATGACGTTGCCCTTGCCGGGCATCAAGGCCGCCTCGATGGTCAGCAGGTCGCCGCCCACCTCGGTCCAGGCCAGGCCCACAACCTGCCCCACCTGGTTCTGTTGCTCGGCACGCCCGTAGGTGAACTTGCGCACGCCCAGGAATTCGCTCAGGTTCTCGGCGTTCACCACCACGGTCGGCGTGTACTTCTTGAGCAGCAGGCCCTTGACCACCTTGCGGCAGATCTTGGACAGCTCGCGCTCCAGCGAACGCACGCCCGCCTCGCGGGTGTAGTAACGCACCACGTCGCGCACAGCATCCTCGGTCACGGTCAGTTCGCCGTCCTTGATGCCGTTGTTCTTGAGCTGCTTGGGCAGCAGGTACTTCAGGGCGATGTTGGTCTTCTCGTCCTCGGTGTAACCGGAGAGGCGGATCACCTCCATGCGGTCCAGCAACGCGGGCGGAATGTTCATGGAGTTGGAAGTCGCCACGAACATCACGTCCGACAGGTCGAAGTCCACCTCCACGTAGTGGTCGCCAAAGGTGTGGTTCTGCTCGGGGTCCAGCACCTCCAGCAGCGCCGATGACGGGTCGCCGCGGAAGTCCATGCCCAGCTTGTCGATCTCATCCAGCAGGAACAGCGGGTTGCGCGTGCCGACCTTGTTCAGGCTTTGCAGCACCTTGCCCGGCATGGCGCCGATGTAGGTGCGGCGGTGGCCTCGGATCTCGGCCTCGTCACGCATGCCGCCCAGCGCCATGCGCACGTACTTGCGGCCCGTGGCCTTGGCCACCGACTGCCCCAGCGAGGTCTTGCCCACGCCCGGCGGCCCCACCAGGCAAAGAATGGGCGCCTTGACCTTGTCCACGCGCTGCTGCACCGCGAGGTATTCAAGAATGCGGTCTTTGACCTTTTCGAGCCCGTAGTGGTCCTCGTTGAGCACCTCCTCGGCGTAGGCCAGGTCGTGCTTGATCTTGGTCTTCTTGCTCCAGGGCAGGCCGGTCAGCACGTCGATGTAGTTGCGCACCACCGTGGCCTCGGCCGACATGGGCGACATCAGCTTGAGCTTCTTGAGTTCGCCTTCGGCCTTCTTGCGGGCTTCGGCGGGCATCTTGGCGAGCTTGATCTTCTTCTCGATCTCCTCGATGTCGGCGCCCTCTTCACCCTCGCCAAGCTCCTTCTGGATGGCCTTGACCTGTTCGTTCAGATAGAAGTCGCGCTGGTTCTTCTCCATCTGGCGCTTGACGCGGCCACGGATGCGCTTGTCGACATTGAGGATGTCCACCTCCCGCTCAAGTTGAGCGAAGAGGTTCTCCAGACGCTGCGACACCAGGTCGAGGTCGAGCACGCTCTGCTTGGCCTCCAGCTTGAGCGGCAGGTGCGCTGCGATGGTGTCGGCCAGGCGGCCGGCGTCGTCGATGCTGGCGATGGACGTCAGGATCTCGGACGGGATCTTCTTGTTGAGCTTGACGTACTGATCGAACTGCTGCATCACCGCGCGGCGCAGGGCTTCCAGCTCGGTCGCGTCGCTTTCTGCACTTTCGGCAGCCGCGTCCACTGGCGACACGGACGCGCTGAAGTGGCTTTCGCCCTCCTGCACGCTCAGCACCTTGGCGCGCTGCACGCCTTCGACCAGCACCTTCACGGTGCCATCGGGCAACTTGAGCATCTGCAGGATGCTGGCCACGCAGCCCATCTCGAACATGTCCTCGGGGGCAGGCTCGTCCTTGGCAGCGGCTTTCTGCGCCACCAGCATGATGCGGCGCTCGTTCTCCATCGCGGCCTCCAGGGCCTTGATGCTCTTGGGGCGGCCCACGAACAGCGGGATCACCATGTGGGGGAACACCACCACGTCGCGCAAGGGCAACAGTGGCAGGGTCACGGGTTCACTGGGCAGGGGGGGGTGTCCGGACATCGTCTTACCTCTTTCTGTAGGGCCAAGTGGGGGCACCTCGGGCCAGTTCAACCCACTTGCCAGTGGGGGCGCGGGCCCGCCAGGGAGCCCACGCCCGCCCGGTCAAGCCTGCCGGGCGGCTTCGCGATACACCAGCAGGGGCGGTTTGCCCTCGTCAATGGTGGATTCATCCACCACGACCTTTTCGACATTGCTGATGCTCGGCAGTTCATACATCGTGTCCATCAGCGCCTGCTCCAGTATGGAGCGCAGACCGCGTGCGCCCGTCTTGCGCTTGATGGCCTTGCGCGCGATGGCCTTGAGCGCGGCAGGACGCACCTCCAGCTCCACGCCTTCCATCTGCAGCAGGTGGGCAAATTGCTTGACCACGGCGTTCTTGGGCTCGGTCAGGATGTCCACCAGGGCATCTTCACCCAGCTCGGCCAGGGCGGTGACCACCGGGAGGCGGCCCACCAGCTCAGGAATCAGGCCGAAGCGCACCAGGTCGTCGGGCTCCACCTCCGCGAAGATTTCGGTCAGACTGCGCTGCTGCTTGCTCTTGACCGACGCGCCAAAACCGATGCCCGAGCCTTCTGTGCGGCTCTCGATCACCTTTTCCAGGCCCGCAAACGCGCCGCCGCAGATGAACAGGATGTTGGACGTGTCCACCTGCAGCATGTCCTGGTTCGGGTGCTTGCGCCCGCCCTGCGGCGGCACAGAAGCCATGGTGCCCTCGACCAGCTTGAGCAAAGCCTGCTGCACGCCCTCGCCCGACACGTCGCGGGTGATGGAGGGGTTCTCGGACTTGCGGGTGATCTTGTCGATCTCGTCGATGTAGACGATACCCTGCTGCGCCTTGCTGACGTCGTAGTCGCAGGTCTGAAGCAGCTTGGCAATGATGTTTTCGACGTCTTCGCCCACGTAGCCCGCCTCGGTCAGCGTGGTGGCGTCAGCCATCACGAAGGGCACGTTCAACATGCGCGCCATGGTCTGGGCCAGCAGCGTCTTGCCAGAACCCGTGGGGCCGATGAGCAGGATGTTGCTCTTGGCCAGCTCCACATCGTCCTTCTTGGCGGTTTCCTTGTGGCGCAGGCGCTTGTAGTGGTTGTACACCGCCACCGACAGCGATTTCTTGGCCATTTCCTGGCCGATCACGTAGTTGTCGAGGTGTTTCTTGATGTCCACCGGACTCGGCAGGCGGTCACCCTCGCCCGCCTTCACCGTGGTGGCGGGCAGTTCGTCGCGGATGATGTCGTTGCACAGGTCAATGCACTCGTCGCAGATGAACACCGACGGACCGGCAATGAGTTTCTTCACCTCGTGCTGGCTCTTGCCGCAGAAGGAGCAGTAAAGGGTTTTTTCGCTGTTGGCGCCTTTTTTGTCGGCCATGTGTGCGTGCCTTGATCGGTCTCGGGATATCCAGGGGGCCAATGATACGTGAAGGCGCAGCCAGCGGCCCCGGCGCCAGCCAGGGCCGGATGGGAGGTCAGGCGCCGCGCTTGTCGATCACCTTGTCCACCAGGCCGTACTCGGCAGCCTCGGCGGCAGACATGAAATAGTCGCGCTCGGTGTCACGCTCGATCTTGTCCAGCGGCTGGCCGGTGCGCTCGGACAGCACGCGGTTGAGGTCGGCGCGCAGGCGCAGGATCTCGCGGGCGTGGATCTCGATGTCGGTGGCCTGGCCCTGGGCGCCGCCCAGCGGCTGGTGGATCATGACGCGCGAGTTGGGCAGCGCAAAACGCTTGCCCTTGGCACCGGCCGCCAGCAGGAAGGCGCCCATGCTGGCCGCCATGCCCATGCAGAGGGTGGACACGTCGGGCTTGATGAAGTTCATGGTGTCGAAGATCGACATGCCCGCGCTCACCGAACCGCCCGGGGAGTTGATGTAGAGAGAGATGTCCTTGTCGGGGTTCTCGCTCTCCAGGAACAGCAGCTGCGCCACCACCAGGTTGGCGGACTGGTCGTTGACCGGCCCCACCAGGAACACCACACGCTCCTTGAGGAGGCGGGAATAGATGTCGTAGGCGCGTTCGCCACGGCCCGACTGTTCGATCACCATGGGCACCAGGCCCAGGTTTTGTGCGTCCAATGCGCTCATGTGTGGAAGCTCCAGAAAACGTTACAGCGCTACTGTAACCAAAGCCGAAAGGGTGTTTGGCAAGTGGGGGCGCAGCGGCAAGAAAAAAGGGCGGAAGGTGATTCCGCCCTTTTGCGTCAATCCGGCAGTCGCTGGATCAAGCTTGACCCATCAGTTCTTCGAAGCTGATGGCTTTCTCGGTCACTTGAGCTTTGCCCAGAACGAATTCCGTGACGTTGTTCTCGATCACGATGGCCTCGACCTCTGCCAGGCGACGGTTGTCGGCCTTGTACCAACGCACCACGTCGGCCGGGCTCTCGTAGGAAGCAGCCAGCTCGTTGATGTGGGCGTCGATCTGCTCAGGCTTGGCCTGCAGTTCGTTGGCGTTGACCAGCTCGGCCACCACCAGACCCAGGCGCACGCGGCGCTCGGCCTGGTCCTTGAACAGCTCGGGCGGGATCGGGGCCTTGTCGGCGTCCTTGATGCCGCGCTGCTTCAGGTCGGCGCGGGCGCCTTCCACCAGACGCTCCAGCTCGGCTTCCACGCTGGCCTTGGGCAGGTCCAGCTCGGCCTGGGCGATCAGCGCATCCATCACGGCAGCCTTGTTGCGGGCCTGCAGGCGGAACTTGACTTCACGCTCCAGGTTCTTCTTGATGTCGGCGCGCAGGGCGTCCACGGTGCCATCGGCAATGCCCAGGGACTTCACGAAAGTCTCGTCGACCTCGGGCAGGTTGGCGGCTTCAACCTTTTGCACGGTGACCAGGAAGTCAGCCTGCTTGCCTGCCACTTCCTTGCCGTGGTAGTCGGCGGGGAAGTTCAGCGGGAAGGTCTTGGATTCGCCAGCCTTCATGCCGCGCACGGCGTCTTCGAACTCCTTGAGCATCTGGCCTTCGCCCACCAGGAACTGGAAGCCTTCGGCCTTGCCGCCTTCGAAGGGCTCACCGTCGATCTTGCCTTCGAAGTCGATGGTCACGCGGTCGCCGTCCTGGGCAGCCTCAGCCTGCGGGCGCTGGCCGAACGTGCGGCGCTGCTTGCGCAGAATGTCCAGCGTGCGGTCGATGGCGGCGTCATTGACTTCGGCGGAAAGCTTCTCGACGGATGCGCCAGACAGATCATTGATCTTGACTTCGGGGTAGACCTCGAAAATGGCTTCGAACGCCACGGTGCCTTCAGCGGCGCCGTCTTTTTCGTTGATGCGGGGCGACCCGGCGATACGCAGCTTGGCCTCGGCGGCAGCGGCGTTGAAAGCCTCGCCCACCTTGTCATTCATGACTTCGTACTGCACCGAGTAGCCGTAGCGCTGGGCCACGACGCCCAGGGGCACCTTGCCAGGACGGAAACCGTCCATCTTGACCTGGCGCTGCATGCGCTTGAGGCGGGCTTCGACTTCCTTCTGGATGGCGTCAACCGGCAGCTCAAGCGTGATCTTGCGCTCCAGCTTTTCCAGGGTTTCGACGTTCACTGCCATGGTTTTCTCCTAGATAAGGGATGAGGCAGCCGGCGGCTGCCCCGTGTGTGTTTCCATCCGTTGTGGTGCGCGGGGGGGGACTCGAACCCCCACACCATTGCTGGCGTCAGGACCTAAACCTGGTGCGTCTACCAATTTCGCCACCCGCGCACGCTTTGGCTGCGCAGCCCGCGGGCGTCACGCAGCAAACCGGCTATTGTAAAGCCTGCTGCGCAGCACCCGGAATCGTATGTGCGCATCAGAAGAGTTCGACGTCTCCCTCGGGGCGGTGTTCCAGCTCGGCACTGGCACCCACATGCCGTTCATAGCCGCGTACCAGGTTGCGGCCCTGGGCCTTCGCCAGGTACACGCCCTTGTCGGCCCGTTCGAAGGCGGCCGCAGGCGTGTCGTGATCACGCACCCGCGTGAAGCCGACGCTGGCCGTGATACGGCCAACCTGCGGGAAGGGGTACTGTTCCACGTTGTGCCGGAAGCGCTCAAAGATCGCATGCGCGGCGTTTTCGTCGTCTGCCCGCAGGAGCACGACGAACTCCTCTCCGCCAAAACGGTACAGGCGATCGTCATGCCGGAAGGTGCTGCGCATGACGCGCGCGATCAGCAACAGCACCTCGTCGCCGATCAGGTGGCCGTGGCGGTCGTTCACCAGCTTGAAATGATCGATGTCGATCACGCCCAGCCAGTAGGCAGAGCTGTCGTGGGCGCGCCGCTGCCCGCAGGCAAGACCATCTGGAGGCGTACGGCCCGAAGAGCTCGTGGCTTTGAAGAAGGTCTCGTCGAAAGATTTGCGGTTGAGCAGCGACGTGAGTGAATCGCGTTCGCTGTAGTCCAGCAGGCTCAGGAAATTTTGGTAAATCCGGGCAATGCCCTCCACCATCCTGATGGTGGAGGGTTCTGGCTCGGCCCCCAGCAAGACTTCGATCAGCAGCGCACGCTCGCCATCTGACAGCACGGGCACGACCAGGCACGGACGCCCGGCATACTCGTACACGCCGGTCTGCCGGCTTTCGACCGTCGCAAGGCGGTGGGGGAAATCGTTCAGAAGGTCGAGCTCATCCGGCGAGGCCCAGGGCGAGGTGGAAGCAGGCGCGACCATGCCGGGGGCGATATGGGACCTGACCAGACAGCGCCATTCGTCGTTCCAGGGCATCACCTCGATCAGGGTGACGACCGCCTGCTGCAACAGGGCGCGAAGCACCTCGACAAGGACGGAATCTGTCGTGTCCCGGTCCTTGACGTGCGTCAGGCGAGCCACCTGTTCAAGGTGGGTGAGGGAATCGTGCATGCAGCGCCAGTTGCCTGTTCTCGTGGGTAGATAAGACAAGGCCATGCGTCAAACCGCCGGTGAGGGACGGGCACGCGCTTCACTCGGTCCCGCACCCCGGCATGAGCAAAAGCGCATTTATCCGGGATGCAAGGCACCGGAACACGTCCAAAGCCTTGAGCGCCGAAGATAATACCACTTTTATCGATAAGGGAATTCACCTATTCGCGGCCTGAACAGCGGCTGATAACTCAGGCCACGGCTGGCTCGCGCCTGACTCGGAACCAGGCCGCGTACATGGCCGGCAAGGCGAGCAAGGTGAGCACTGTGGCGACAACCAGCCCCCCCATGATGGCCACGGCCATGGGTCCCCAGAAAACGCTGCGCGACAAGGGAATCATGGCCAGCACGGCCGCGGCCGCGGTCAGCACGATGGGCCTCAGGCGGCGCACTGCCGCCTCGACGATCGCATCCCAAGCGGGCACGCCGCGCGCACGGTCCTGTTCGATCTGGTCGATCAGGATGACCGAGTTGCGCATGATCATCCCCATCAGCGCGATCACACCCAGCAGCGCCACGAAACCGAAGGGGCGGTCGAGCAGCAGCAGCGCCATGGCCACCCCCGCCATGCCCAGCGGCCCGGTGAGGAAGACGAGCATCGCCCGGCTGAAACTGTGCAGCTGCAGCATCAGCAGGGTGAAGGTGATGAAAAGCATCATCGGCATGCCCGCGGCAATCGAGGACGAGCCCTTGCTGCTCTCGGCGACGGTGCCCGCCACGTCCACCCGGTACGAGCCGTTCCCAGCGGCTGCCCACTGCGCTTCCAGGGAACGGATGGCGGGCAGCAACTCGTCGGTGACCGTGGCCCCTTGCAGTCCGGCAACGATATCGCCCTGCACGGTGATGGCGTACTCGCGGTTCTCACGCCACATCACACCGGGCTCCCAGGCAAACACCGGGCGCGCGATCTGCGTCAAAGGAACCGGCCGCCCGCTCGCCGTGGGCAGGTAGGCATTGGCCAGCTCCGAGACCGCATCGCGCTCGGCCAGCGGCTGACGCAGGACGATGTCAATGAGCTTGTCACCCTCGCGGTACTGCCCCACCGTGCTCCCTGCCAGGGCTATGCGGGCGGTCTGGGCAATGGACGCGCTGCTGACGCCCAGCGCGCGCGCCTTGGTCTGGTCGACTTCCAGGCGCACCACCTTGATCGATTCGTTCCAGTTGTCGTTCACGCCGCGCGTGTTCGGGCTGTCGCGCATGATCTGCTTGACCAGATCGGCACGCTCCCGGAGCAGTGCGGGGTCAGGCCCGATGACGCGGAACTGGACCGGGTAGGCCACGGGCGGGCCGCTGGCCAGGAGCTTGACCCTCCCGCGAACCTCGGGAAACTCCTGCGCCAGCAGCGCAGGCAGTTCGCGCACGAGCCGGTCGCGCTGTTTCAGGTCCGCCGCCATTAGCAACAGCTGCGACACGTTGCTCTGCGGGAATATCTGGTCCAGCGGCAGGAAGAAACGCGGCAGGCCGGAGCCAACCCAGGTCGTCACGTGCTCCACGCCCTGCACCTGACGCAGGCGCTCCTCGACCCGCCGGGTCACTTCCTCGTTGGCCGAGAAGGAGCTGCCCTCAGGCAACCACACGTCAACCATGATTTCCGGCCGGTTGGAGTCCGGGAAGAACTGCTGCTGGACTTGCGTCATGCCGGCCAGGCCCAGCACGAAGGTCAGGACCGTGGCACCGATGGTGAGCCAACGGTGCTTGACGCACCAGTCGACCATGCGCCTGAACCTCACGTAGAAGGGTCCGTCGAACACCTCGGTCACGGGCCCGGTGTGGGGCTTGACCTTGAGCAACTTGACACCCAGGAAGGGGACGAAATAGACCGCGACGATCCAGGACAGCACCAGCGCCGTGGCCGTCACGGCGAAGATGGCAAAGGTGTATTCGCCCACGGTTGACCGGGCAAAACCGATGGGCAGGAAACCGGCGGCCGTGATGAGTGTCCCGGTGAGCATGGGCATGGCGGTCACGTCCCAGGTGAAGGTGGCCGCACGCATGATGTCGTACCCCTCCTCCAGCTTGCGCACCATCATCTCGACCGCGATGATCGCGTCGTCCACGAGCAGGCCCAGCGCGATGATCAACGACCCGAGCGAGATCTTGTGCAACCCGATGCCCCAGTAATGCATGACCAGGAAGGTCATGGCCAGGACCAGGGGAATGGTGATGAAGACCACCAGCCCGGGCCGGGCGTCCAGCGTGAAGCGGCGCAGGCCGCGGCCGTTGGGATTGCGGTGCAGGCCCAGGCTGAGAAAGCTGACCACCAGCACGACCACGACCGCTTCGATGAGCACCTTCACGAACTCGTTGACCGAGGTGGTCACGGTATCGGGCTGGTCCTGCACCTGGACCAGCTGCATGCCCGCGGGCAGGCTTGCGCCTATCGCGTCCACCTTCGCCTTCAGTGCCTTGCCGAGAGCGATGATGTCGCCCCCCTTGGCCATGGAAACGCCCAGGGCGATGCCGTCCTTGCCATTGTGCAGGACCTTGACCTGCGGCGGGTCGATGTATCCACGCCGGACATCAGCAACGTCACCGAGCCGCAGTTGTTGGCCGTTGGCTGCGCGGATGGGCATGGCCCGCAGCTCGTCCACCGACTGGAACGCGCCAACCACACGCACGGCCACAGCATCCTGCGGCGTCTGTACCGTGCCAGCGGGTGCCACGGCATTCTGCTGCCCCAGCTGGTCAAGCACCTGGTTCATGTCCAGCCCCAGCGTGGCAAGCCTTTGCCGCGACACCTCGATGTAGACCTTCTCGTCCTGGACGCCGAACAATTCCACCTTGGCGACACTGTGGACGCCGAGCAGCTCCTGGCGGATGCGGTCGGCCTCGGCCTTGAGTTCGGCAGGCGAATAGCCGTCGCCCTGCAACGCGTAGATGACACCGAACACATCGCCGAACTCGTCGTTGAAGTACGGGCCCACCACCCCTGGCGGCAACGTACCGCGCATGTCACCGATCTTCTTGCGCACGGTGTACCAGATCTGCTGCAGTTCCTTGGGCGGCGAAGAATCCGCCACCTGGAAGATGATCAGCGTCTCGCCGGGCTTGGAATAGCTTCGGATGATGTCGGCATACGGCACTTCCTGAAGGGTTTTCTCCAGCTTGTCGGCCACCTGTTCGGCCATCTGCTGCGCGCTGGCACCGGGCCAGTAGGCACGCACAACCATGGCCCGGAAGTTGAAGGGGGGGTCTTCGTCCTGCCCCAGCTGGAAGTAGGCGGCGAAACCCAGCACGAGCAGCACGACCATCAGGTAGCGCGTCAGCGGCTGATGGTTCAGCGCCCATTCGGACAGGTTGAAACGGGAACGGATGGAGGTGTCGCTCATGGGTATCTCCGCTCGAAAGCCTGATCAGCGGGACGCGACCGAGCCGTAGCGCGTGACCTGCTGGCCTTCGGTCAGCACGTGCACACCGGCGCTCACAACTTCCTCGCCCGGCCGCAGTCCGCCTGCGATCACCGCGAGATTGCCATCCACCCCGGCCACTTCCACCGGCCGTGCCCGCACCGTGCCCGTTGCGGCGTCGAACACCCAGACGGCGCTTCCCTGGCCTTGCTTCCACAGCGCCCCAGTCGGCAGATGAATCACCGCTGGCGCAGCGGCAGCAGCCGTGGCGGGCTTTAAGCGGACGGTTGCCGTGGCCCCCAGCGGCGGCTGCGCCGCGCCTTCTATGGCCACCTTGACGGCATAGGTGCGTGTCACCGGGTCTGCGCTGGCGGCCACTTCCCGCACGCGCCCCGGCAGCTTCAGCTTGCTGCCGTCACCATTGCGCGACCAGAGCGCCACCTCGGCCGGCATCCCGGCGCGAACGGCGGCCACGACATCTTCCGGGACGGACAGCACCGCGTCTCGCGGACCGTTGCGCGCGAGCCGGACCACCGGGGCACCGGCGGACACGACCTGCCCAGGCTCGGCGTCCACCCCGACGACAACGCCGTCCGCGTCAGCGGTCAAACGCGCATAGCCCGCCTGATTGCTTTGGACACTGGCCTGGGCCTGGGCCTGGTCCAGCGACGCCTGGGCGGCGCGCAGAACGGCTTCCCGGCGCTCCAGTTCCGCGCCGCTGATGAAACCTTGCTGGCGCAGAGCCTCGAAACGCCGGAAGTCCGCGGCAGCCAGGTCCCGCTGCGTCTGCGCGGCAACAACCTGTGCCGCGGCGGCCTCGGCCCCCGAGCGCAGGTCCTGGGCATCCAGCATGGCGAGCAACTGGCCCGCCTTGACGGCCTGACCCACCTCGGCCGGACGTTGAACCAGTTTGCCCCCTACCCTGAAGCCCAGGCGGGATTCGGTTCGCGCCCGGATCTCTGCTGCATACTCCTGCTCAGCGGAAAGGGAGCGCGCTTCAACCGTTGTCAGCTTCACCGCGCGCACGGGGTCTAGTTGCGGTGCCTGACGTGTGCATGCCGGCAAGGCGGCAACCAGAACGAGCAGAACGGGCAGGGAAGGAAACCGGTACATGGCTGTGGCACCCCAAAAAATTAATGACCAGCGGGTTATTAACGCAAAATGATAACCGAAGCCCGAGGGTCGTGCGCGAACCGGCCGTCCTGGCGGCGGCGGCCCTTGGCGCTGTGGCAACATCCGGGCATGCAAGGCGTGGACCATTACGAGAATTTCCCCGTGGCCTCGTGGCTCTGCCCGCGGCGGCTGCGTCCACCCATCGCCGCCATCTACCGGTTCGCGCGCACGGCCGACGACATGGCCGACGAAGGCGATTCACCTGCCGAGGAACGCCTGGCGGCACTGCACAGCTACCGGCAGGAACTGCTGCAGCACCTTGACGGGGAACCGCCCCCGGACCCGCGCTGGCCCGAGGTGTTCATCCCGCTAGCGCGGCAGGTGGCGCTGTTCCAACTGCCACGTCAGCCACTGCTGGACCTTCTGGATGCCTTCGCACAGGATGTCCGCTACACGGCCGAGTCGGCGCGCTACGCGGACATGGACGAACTGCTCGACTACTGTCGGCGGTCCGCGAACCCGGTGGGGCGCCTGCTGCTCCACCTGTACGGCGTGCGCGACGGCCGTTCCCTGACGGAAAGCGATGCCATCTGCTCCGCGCTGCAACTGATCAACTTCTGGCAGGACCTGGGCCAGGACCTGGCACGCTCCCGGCATTACCTGCCGCTGGACACCATGCGCCGCCATGGCGTAACGCTGACCAGCCTGACGCCCAACCACGACAGCCCGGGCGCACGCGCCATGGTGAAGGAACTGGCAGTGCATGCGAGGCGGCTGATGGAGTCGGGAGCGCCGCTGGCGGCCCGCCTGCCAGGAAGAGTGGGCTGGGAACTGCGGCTCGTGGTACAGGGCGGCCTGCGCATCCTCGACAAGATCGAAGCCCTCCACTGGCGCACCTGGCAGAGCCGCCCTCGCCTTCATGCGCCCGACGTGGCATTGATGCTCTGGCGTGCCACGAGAATGCGGCCATCCCTCTCACCCGAGCCTGTGGAACAGTGATTGACATGCAAGACCTCTCAACAACCCGGCGCCTGCTGGGCGCCGTCGCGCTTGGCCTTCTGATTGCCCTGCCTGCCGCGGCGCAAGCACCCGCAGCTGCCCCATCAACGGCACCCCCGGCCATCGAGACCGCGCGGCTGGACAGCGTCTGGGTCCAACCGGCGCGCAGCGCCTCGGCCCAGGTCCTTGCACGCAACGAGTCGCGCCTGACGGCTGAAGTCCAGGGCACGCTGCTGCGCTGGACCGTGGACGTGGGTGCCCAGGTCCGCAAGGGCGATCTGCTGGCGCAGATAGACCCGAAAGACATGGAACTGGCGCAGCAACGCGCGCAGGCCGCACGGGACGCCGCGCAGGCGCGGCTGACACTGGGCGAGGCGCAATTGACGCGTGCCCGCGAGCTGGTTGCTCAGGGCTTCTTCTCACAGGAAGCCCTGGCGCAACGCGAAACCGAGGTGGCGCTGCAAAGGGCTGAAGTGGCCAACGCGGAAGCGCAGCTGCAGACGGCGCGCAGGCAGCTATCGAAAACCCGCATTCACGCCCCTTTTTCCGGCACCGTGGTGCAAAGGCTGGCGCAGCTGGGGGAACCCGTGACACCCGGCAGCGTGCTGTACGTGCTGTCGCAATCGGACGCCGCCGAACTCCACGCGAACGTGACGCCTCTGGACGTCCCCAGCCTGCAACGCGCAAAACAGATCACCTTTGAACCGCAGGGCTCTGGAGACAAGCTGCCCCTGCGCCTGTTGCGGGTGACCGCCACCGTCCAGAGCAGCACCAGGATGCAAAGCGCGCGCCTGGCATTCGCCCAGGCGGACCGCGCCGCGCCCGCAGGAACCACCGGCTTGCTGCACTGGAACGACCCGGCCCCGCACGTGCCCGCCACGCTGATCGTCAAACGCGGGCAGACGCTCGGCGTGTTTGTCCGTGAGGGCAATGCCATCCGGTTCGTGGCGCTTCCCCACGCCCAGGAAGGCCGCGCCGCCCTGGTCACACTGCCTGGGCAGACACAGCTTGTCGTCAAGGGACAGGCCACGTTGCAAGACGGCCAGAAACTGGACTGACGGGAGAACACGTCCGTGTCGATCATGCGCACCCTGATCACCAACCACCCGCTGGCCAACATCGCCTTCGTCGTGGTCCTGCTGCTGGGCCTGTTCAGCTACCGGCAGATGCCACGCGAACAGGACCCGGAAATCAACTTCAACTGGGTGAACATCACGACCGCGCTGCCCGGGGCCAGCGCCGAGGACGTGGAAAGACTGGTCACCAACCCCCTTGAGGACGCCATCAAGGGCGTGGCGGATGTGCGCTTCGTCGTCTCCAACTCGCGGGAAAACGTCTCCAGCATGCTGGTGCGCTTCCGCGAGATCAACGAGCGCACGTTCGACAAGCGCATGAACGATCTGCGGCGCGAGATCCAGAACAAGGCGTCCAGCGAACTGCCGGACGAGGCGCGCGACCCGCGCATCCTGGAGATCACCACGTCCAACGGCTTTCCCACCGCGGCGTTGCGCCTGATCGGGCAGGCCGACGATGAAACCCTGCGGCTCGCCGCAAGACGTATCAAGGGCGACCTGGAGCGGCTCAGCGGCGTGGACCAGGTGTTTGCCTCCGGCTTGCGCGACCCGGAAATTCTCGTGAGCCCAGACGCCGCAGCGCTTGCGGCGCGCGGACTCACCGCCACCGACGTGGCAGATGCCTTGCGCAACTGGTGGCGTGACACCTCGGCAGGAACGCTGAAGACCAGCGGCGGCGCCTGGTCGGTCAGCCTGCGCGGCGTGCTCACGGACCCTCAGACACTCGCGACCTTGCCCGTCACGTCGGCCAGCCGCCCTTCGGCCGGTGCGCGCCTGGGTGATGTGGCACGAATCGAGCGCGCGCGCGCCAACGCGTCGCAATACGCGGCGTCGGACGGGCAGCCGACCATATCCATGGCGCTGACCAAAAAATCGCGCACCAACACGCTGGAACTCATGGACCGCGTGCGCGCCTACATCGACGGACAGAACCCCATTCTCCTGCAGCAAGGCCTGCGTCTGGCGCTCACCGACGACCAGACCGTGCCGACGCGGGAGGCCATCGACGTGATGCAGACCAACGCGCTGTACGGCATGCTGCTGGTACTGGCCGTGTGCTGGCTGTTCCTGGGCTGGCGCATTGGCGTGCTGGTGGCGCTGGGGATTCCGTTCTCCCTGCTTGGCACCTTCGCCATACTGGCTCCGCTGGGCTACACGGTCAACGTGTCCGTGTTGCTTGGCGTCGTCATCGCCCTGGGCATGCTGGTGGACGACGCCGTCGTCGTGGTCGAGTCCATCTACTACCGCATGGAGCGCGGCCAGCAGGCGCTGGAAGCCAGCCTGGAGGGCATGGTCGAGGTCTGGAAGCCCGTGCTGGCTTCGGTGGCCACCACGCTGGCGGCCTTCCTGCCCCTGATGCTGCTGCCCGGCATCGTCGGCAAGTTCATGTTCGTGATTCCGTTCGTCGTCACGCTGGCGCTGGTCATCTCGCTGGCGGAAGCGTTCTGGATGATGCCTGTCCACGTCAGTGTGATCGGCGTGCGCCTGGACCGCCCGTCGCGCGTGCAACGCTGGCGCAACGGGTTTAACCGTGCCATACGCCTGCGTTACGGCCAATGGCTGACCTATGTGCTGCGCCGCCCGAAGCGCTTTGCACTGGTTGGTCTGGCCAGCATGGGGCTGGCGGTGGCATTGCTGGGCACTGGCGTGGTGAGGGTGCAGTTCTTCGCGTTCGACCCGATTCGCGCCTTCTACGTCAACGTCGACATGCCCGCCACGGCCTCGCTCGAGGACACGCTGGCTGCCACGCAGGCAGTGGAGCGCGCCGTGCGTGAACGCCTGAAGGGTGTGGGCGATGCCCTGGAAGAACACGAGGCCCGTGCGGTGACGTCCACCGCCGGCCTGAAGTTCACCGACACCGAGCCCGTCTATGGCGACCAGTACGGCCAGGTGTTCGTGTCGCTCAACCCGCACACCGCCGAGGCACGCGAAGTGCAGCAGGTGGTGGAGGACATGCGCGCGGACATCGAATCCTTGCCTGGTCCAGGCAGGAAGAGCTTCACCGTGCTGTCTGGCGGGCCGCCCGCTGGCAAGGCCATCAGCGTCAAGGTGCGTGGTGACGACTTCACTGCGATCCAGTCCGCGGCGGACGCCATCAAGGCCATCGTTGCCGGCGTACCCGGGGCGAAAGACGTGCAGGACGACAACCTTCCTGGCAGACCGCAGCTGCAGCTGGCGCTCAACCGTGAAGCGATGCGCGACCTGGGCCTGAATGCCTCGCAGGTCGCCCGCATGGTGCGCCTGGCGGTGGATGGCGAGACCGTGGCATTTACCCGCGACGAGGGCGACAAGATCGAACTGCGCGTGCGAGGTGCTGCGGCGCTTGGCCTGCGCGACGACCCCGGCCAACTGCTGGACGAGCCGGTGGCGCTGCCGAACGGCCAGGTCACGCGGTTGGGAACGCTGGTGGACGTGAGCGTGCAGCCGGGGCGGGGGTTCATCCGTCACTACAACCTGCGGCGAACCATCACGGTGGAAGCCAACCTTGACAAGGAGATCACCGACACCCGCGTGGCCAACGACATGATCAAGGGAGGCTGGGAAAGCGTCCGCACCCAGCACCCTGGGATCGACCTCGACTTCTCCGGCGAGCTGGAAGACATCGAGGAAAGCCTCTCGGCGATGCAGTCGCTGTTCCTGTTTGGCATCGGGCTGATCTACCTCATCCTGGCGGCGCAGTTCCGGAGCTACTTCCAGCCAATGATGATCCTGGTCTCGGTGCCGCTGGCGTTCACCGGGGTGGCCTATGGCCTGGCGCTGTCGGGCAACCCGCTTTCGCTCTACACCCTGTACGGCGTGATCGCGCTGACAGGCATCGCGGTGAACTCCGCGATCGTGCTGATCGACGCGGCCAACGACAGGTTGAACAACGGCATGGGGCTGATGCACGCCACCGTGTACGCCGCACGCCGGCGGGTGGTGCCCATCATCATCACGTCGACCACCACCATCGGGGGGCTGGCCTCCCTGGCCTTCGGGCTGGGCGGGCACAGCCTGCTGTGGGGCCCGGTGGCCGCCAGCATCGTGTGGGGGCTGGCCTTCTCCACCGTGCTCACACTGTTCATGGTGCCCCTGCTCTACCTGATGTTCATGCGCCGCCACGCCGCCCGGTTGGCCCGGGAAGCGTCGGCTGCGGCCTTGGGTACACTCCCGGTGCCCCACACCAGCCACGCATGACGCCACAAGACTACGTCCAGCAAAAAGCCGCCGCTTCGGGCAGCAGCTTCTACTACGCCTTCCTGTTCCTGCCACCCCAGCGGCGCGCGGCCATCACGGCGTTCTACGCCTTCTGCCGCGAGATCGACGACGTGGTGGACGAAGTCACCGACCCTGGCGTGGCACAGGCCAAGCTGGACTGGTGGCGCAAGGAGGTGGCACGCACCTTCTCCACCAGCGCACAGACGCCAGACCACCCCGCGCTGCAGGCCATGGTGCCGCACCTGGGCACGTTTGGCATAGAGGCACACCACCTGCTGCAGATCATCGATGGCTGCCAGATGGACCTGGAGCAGTCCCGCTATCTGGACTATGCCAACCTGCAGCGCTACTGCCACCTGGTGGCAGGGGTGGTTGGCGAAGTGGCCGCACGCATCTTCGGCCAGACGGAGGCCCGGACCACCGAGTACGCCCACCGGCTCGGGCTGGCCTTCCAGCTCACCAACATCATCCGTGACGTGGGCGAAGACGCCGTGCGTGGCCGCATCTACCTGCCAGTGAACGAACTGCAGCGCTTCGACGTGAAGGCCCACGAACTGCTCAAGCGCGGCAGTGCGAGCGACGACACCTTTCCCGCGCGCTTCAAGGCGCTGATGGCCTTCCAGATCGAGCGCGCGCTGGCCACCTACGACGAGGCACTGGCCCTGCTGCCACCAGCCGACCGCAGAACACAGAAGCCCGGTCTGATGATGGCCAACATCTACCGCACACTGCTGCGCGAAATCGCCACCGACCCCATGCTGGTACTGACGCAGCGTGTGAGCCTGACGCCCTTGCGCAAGTTCTGGCTGGCCTGGAAGGTACAGGCCCTGGGGCGGCTGTGAAACCAGCCGGACGGCGCCTGGCCATCGTCGGGGGCGGCTGGGCCGGGCTGGCTGCCGCCGTGCGAGCCGTGGAACTGGGCTGGCAAGTCAGCGTGTTCGAGGCGGCGCGCCAGTGGGGCGGACGGGCCCGTGCGCTCGACATCCCCTGGCCAGCCGGCCTGCCCAACCCCGAAGGCCAGCCTGCGCTTCGGCTGGACAACGGCCAGCACATCCTGATCGGTGCCTACACCGACACCCTGCGCCTGATGCAGAAAGTGGGCATATCAGGGCAGCACGCCCTGCTCCCCATGCCCCTGGCCCTTCGGTTCCCTGATGGTCACGGCCTTGCCACGCCGCCTTGGGCTAGGTGTTGGCCTGCACCGCTGGACGTGCTGGCCGCGATGGCCACGGCGACAGGCTGGCGCTGGAGCGAGCGTTGGGCGTTTCTGCGGGCAACGCTGGGCTGGCGGGTGCGCGGGTTCAAGTGTGCACCCGGCCTGACGGTGGCTGAGCTGTGCTCCAGCCTGCCCGAATGCGTGAAGCAGGACATGATCGAACCGCTGTGCGTGGCGGCCCTCAACACCCCAATGGAGCAGGCCAGCGCTCAGGTTTTCCTGCGGGTCTTGCGCGACGCCCTGCTGGGCGAGGGCCTTCCGCCCTACCGAAGTGCCGACCTCTTGCTGCCCACAGCCGACCTGGGAAGCCTGTTCCCGGACAAGGCTGCCCAATGGCTCACCAGGCACGGGGCGCGGTTGGCGCTGGGGCAGCGCGTCACTGCGCTGCACATGCAGGAAGGCAACTGGCAGCTCCAAGGGGTCGAAGATGGCGGCGCCGGATACGATCACGTTGTTCTGGCCTGCCCGGTGGCGGACGGGGCGCGCCTGGTCAGGCGACTGCCTTCCCCTGCACCGCAAGCCCTTGAATGGCTGGCAGCCGCCGAAGGCCTGCACTACGAGCCCATTGCCACCACCTACGTGCTGACTCGGCATACCCCGGCCTGGCCGGGCCCGTTACCCATGCTGGCGCTGCGCAGCGGCCCCCGCCACGGCCCCGCGCAGTTCGTGTTCGACCGCGCCCGCCTGGGCGGCCCCAGCGGCCTCTTGGCCTTCGTCAGCAGCGCCTGCCGGCTGGACAGGGAATCCCTGCAGACCGCCGTTCTGGCCCAGGCCCGCGAACAACTCGACCTACAGGACGCCGAGGCACTGCTCACGGTGGTGGAAAAACGCGCCACCTTTGCCTGCACGCCGGCCTTGAAGCGGCCAGACCAACGCATTGCCCCGGGCCTGTGGGCGGCGGGAGACGCGATCGACGGCCCTTACCCCGCCACGCTGGAAGGCGCCATCCGCAGCGGCATGGGCACGGTGGGCAGCCTGCCCCGCTGAAACCTCAACCCCGTGCGCGCAAGGCCAGGTAGGCTGGGCGGTTCACGCAGCGCAGCACCCACTCGTGGACCAGAGGGAACTCTTCCATCAGGTGACGCGCCGGGCGCGCCCAGTTCACCACACTCGCCACGCAGATGTCGGCCACGGTAAAGCGCTCGGCGGCCAGATGCAGCCAACCGCGCGCCGCCTGCGTGGCCAGATGCTGCTCCAGCACACGCAGAGGCACACGCAGGCGCTTTTCGGCCTGCTCGGCCAAGTCGGGCTTGCGCTGTTCCTGCGGCATCGTCATGCGGTGCATGAGCACCGTCAGCGCGTCTTTCTCCACCTCGGTCACGGTCCAGAAAGCCCAGCGCAGGGCTTCGGCGTCCTCCAGGGGGCTGGAGGGTGAAATGCCCTCGCCCTTGCCGTGGTGACGCGCGATGTAAAGCGCGCAGGCCATCGACTCCCAAACCACCACCTGCCCCTCGGGCCTGTCATCCAACACCACGGGAATGTGCCCGTTGGGGTTGAGTGCCAGGAATTCCGGGGTGCGCGTGGCACCGCCCTGGTAGGGCGTGGGCTCGTGGCGGTAGGCCAAACCCAGTTCTTCGGCAACCCACAGCGGGCGGATGGCACGTGACGCAACGATGCCGTGAATGGTCAGACTCATGCGGGTCTCCACAGATCAGAAACGAAAAAAGGGGGTCAGCGAAGCAGCGATTCGCACAGGGCGTGCAGGTCGTTCACCACCAGATGCGGCTGGTGCAGGGCATGCGGCCAGTCGTGCCCCGCGCGGTTGACCCACGCCGTCTGCATGCCTGCGCCCAGGGCGCCCAACACGTCCAGCGTAGCGTCATCACCCACGTGCAGGACGGCCTCTGGGGCCACGCCAGCCTGACGCGCCGCCACGCCGAAGATGTGCGGATCGGGTTTGCCCACGCCCACCTCTCGAGCAGTCACGTGACCATGGAAGTGCTTGCCAATGCCCACCCGGTGCACATCCGCGTTGCCGTTGGACAAGGCGACCACGGGGTAACGCGTGGCCAGGGCCTCCAGGGCAGGCAGCGCATCCTCGTAAAAGGTGACGCGGTGCCGCTGCTCAAAGAACACCTCGAATGCAGGCTCGGCCAGCGCCGGGTCATCACCAGCCCGGCGCAAGCCCAGGCGGATGGATTCGCGCCGCAACAGCGACAGGTCATGGGCCATGTGCGCCCATTGCCGCTCCACCTCGGTTCGAACGGCTCTGCGGTTGGCCGTGTCGCCCAGAAAGGCCGCCGTGGCTGGCGCGTTGGCCCCGAGCCAGTCCAGCAGCACCTGTTCAGCGCGTTCGATGGTGGGCCAGACGGGCCACAAGGTGTCGTCCAGGTCCAGGGTGATGGCCTTGATGCGTGATGGATCGAGCATAGGTGGGTGAGAATACCGCATGGCTTTCCGAAAAGAACCCCCGTACACCCATGGGCAGACAGCCCGAACAGGCATTCTTCTGTGCAACCTGGGCACGCCAGAGGCGCCCACGGCCAGCGCCTTGCGCCGGTACCTGGCGGAATTCCTGAGCGACCCGCGCGTGGTGGAGATCCCCAAGCCCATCTGGTGGCTGATCCTGCATGGGATCATCCTGCGGGTGCGCCCGGCCAAGTCTGCCGCCAAGTACGCTACCGTCTGGACACCCGAAGGCTCCCCGCTGAAGGTGTGGACCGAGAAACAGGCCACCCTGCTGCGCGGCTACCTGGGCGAGCGCGGCCACAAGCTGGAAGTGCGCTACGCCATGCGCTATGGCCAGCCCTCCGTCGCCAGCCAGCTCGACGCGATGAAGGCTGCTGGCTGCACGCGGATACTGGTGGTGCCCGCCTACCCACAGTACAGCGGTGCCACGGTGGCCAGCGTGCTGGACGCGGTGTTCGCCTGGGGCAAACAGGTGCGCAACGTGCCGGAGCTGCGCTTCGTCAACCGTTACCACGACGACACGGGCTACATCGACGCGCTCAAGGTTTCCGTGCAGCAGCACTGGATGGCGCACGGCCGCCCCGACAAGCTCGTCATGAGCTTTCACGGCATGCCCGAACGCACGCTGCACCTGGGTGACCCGTACCACTGCGAATGCCTCAAGACGGGCCGCCTGCTGGCCGAGGCGCTGGGCCTCAAACCCGAGGAATACGTGGTGACCTTCCAGTCCCGCTTTGGCAAGGCCAAGTGGCTGGAACCGTACACCGAACCCACGCTCATTGCGCTGGGCAAGGCGGGCGTGGGCCGCGTGGACGTGGTCTGCCCCGGCTTTGCCGCGGACTGCATCGAGACGCTGGAGGAGATCGACCAAGAAGCGCGCGAAGCCTTCCTGCACGCGGGCGGCAAGGCCTTCCATTACATCCCCTGCCTGAACGACAGCGCACCGTGGATGCGCGCCTTGAGCGACCTGTGCGAACGCCATCTGAGCGGGTGGCCGACCAAACAAGAACCGGACGCTCAGGCCGCAACGGCCAGCCGGGCGCGGGCCGTTGCGATGGGAGCCAAGGTCTGAATCATGAGCCATCAGCCTCCCGTGCAAGACAAAATCCGCCTGGACAAATGGCTCTGGGCGGCGCGCTTTTTCAAGACCCGCAGTCTGGCGGGCGACGAAATCGACAAAGGCCGTGTGCGCGTCAATGGGCAGGTAGCGAAGGCTTCGCGCGAGCCCAGGGTAGGTGACGAAATCGAATTCCGCGCCGGGCACGTGACGCGCACGGTCGTGGTCAGGGCGCTGAGCGCCGTGCGCGGCCCGGCACCCCAAGCCGCACTGCTCTATGAGGAAACGGCGGCGTCCATACTGGCGCGGCAACAGTCGGCAGAGCAAAGGCGTCTGGCACCCGAACCGGCTTCCACCATTGAGCAGGGCCGCCCCACCAAACGCGACAGGCGCCAGCTGCAGCATCTGCGATCATCCGGCAACGCCCCAGACTGGAACGACCGCTGGAGCGCATCTCTCGAAGATTGACCCTCACAGAAGAAAGACGATGGAGACGACCCGCTACCCCTTCCCCGACCTCAACACCCTGCCCGAGGACATCCGCGCCAAGATCCTGGAGGTGCAGGACAAGGCGGGCTTCATACCGAACGTGTTCCTGGCGCTGGCCCGCCGCCCGGCGGAGTGGCGCGCCTTCTTCGCCTACCACGACGCGCTGATGACGCCTGAGACCGTTGGCCGCGAGAGCGGTCTGACCAAGGGCGACCGCGAAATGATCGTTACCACCACCAGCGCGGCCAACCAGTGCCTGTACTGCGTGGTGGCGCACGGTGCCATTCTGCGCATCTACGAAAAGAAGCCGCTGGTGGCCGACCAGGTAGCTGTGAATTACCGCAAGGCCAACATCAGCCCGCGCCAGCGCGCCATGCTGGACTTCGCCATGAAGGTTTGCGAGCGTTCGCACGAGATCGCCGACAGCGACTTCGCCGCGCTGCATGCCCACGGCTTCAGCGACGAGGACGCCTGGGACATCGCCGCCATCACCGCCTTTTTCGGGCTGAGCAATCGCATCGCATCCTTTAGCGGCATGCAGCCCAACCCTGAGTTCTACCTGATGGGCCGCGTACCCAAGGCCAAGCCAGCGGCCTGATCTGGATGTGTGGGAGGCCAAGGCGTGTGTGCCCAGGGGCTGCCGCTTCAACGAGGCGGCCGGTGGACACAGCCCTTGAGGTCAACGCAAACAACGCAGCAAACCGTCAGCCAATAAGCTCCCGCAGCCGCTGCGGCATAGGCGCAGACTTTTGGTTTGGAAAGTCCACCCACACCACCGTCGCACCACCGTTGGCATAAACCGTGTCGGGGTCGTCTGTGCGCAGCATCTCGTGGTAGGTGTCAAACGAGGTGCGGCCCGCTTCCCCGGCATAGGTGCGCACCAGCACCTCACCCGGGAACTCAAGCTGCCGGATGAAGTTGCAAAACGCATTCACGATCACCGGCCCTTCGCCCTGCGGATTGGCCGGCACACCGGACTCGAACATCCACTGCAACCGCGCAATCTCCATGTAACGGAAATACAGCGTGTTGTTGACGTGGCCCATGGCGTCCATGTCACCCCAGCGTATGGGCACGGTCATCGTGTGGATCAGTTTCTTCTGCTCGGGCACTTCCAGCTTCATGCGACCTCCTCAGACCGCGAAACCATCGTCGGCAGCAATCACTGCGCCATTCACAAAGTGGCTCTCATTGCTCGCCAGCATCATCAACACGGCGTCCAGGTCCGCGGGCTGGCCCACACGCTTGCGCGGCAGCATCGCCACCAGCTTCTGGCCCGCCTCGGTTTCCCAATGATGGTGGTTGATCTCGGTGTCGATGTAACCCGGGCAGATCGCGTTCACATTGATGCCAAACCGGCCCCACTCCACGGCAAAGGCCTTGGTCATGTGGACCACGGCCGCCTTGCTCATGCAGTACACACCGATCTGCGGCAACACCTTCAGCCCCGCCATCGAGGCGATGTTGATGATGCGCCCGCCCACCCAGGTACCGGGCGCCGCCCCCTTGGCTCTTGCCAGCATGCGCTTGCCCACCTCCTGCGCCACGAAGAACGCCCCGCGCACATTCGTGTCCATGATGAAGTCGTAGTCAGCTTCGGTCACATCCTGCAGGCGCTGGGTGGTGCTCACGCCCGAGTTGTTGACGAGGATGTCGATAGGGCCAACCTCGGTTTCCGCTCGCGCCACGGCGGCACGGATGGACGCCAGGTCGGTCACATCCATCGCCACCACATGGGCGTCACCGCCATCGGCCTCAATGCCCACGCGCAGGTCGTCCAGGCGCTCGGTGCGTCGGCTGGCCAGCACCACGGCAGCACCGGCACGCGCCAGCGTGCGGGCAAACTGCGCGCCCAGCCCGCTGGACGCCCCCGTCACCAGGGCCACGCGGCCCGACAAATCGATCTGGTAAGCCATAGGAAATCCTCGGGTTCCCCCCCGATGTCGGGGGGCCGACAAAGATTGTGCACCTCAGGCCACTAAAATCGGTCGCCAGCACGACAGGCATGCGTCAGCTTGCTTGGCTAGCGCCCGAGCGCTCCTCATCCACAACGCCAGAGAGACTCCCAGATGACCCCACAAGAACTGCTTGAACAATTCGGCCCGCGCGAAGCGATGGAATACGACGTGGTGGTCGTTGGCGGCGGCCCGGCCGGCCTTTCCACAGCGATCCGCCTCAAGCAGCTGGCTGCAGAGAAAGGCGCCGAGGTCAACGTCTGCGTCCTTGAAAAAGGCTCCGAGCCGGGCGCACACATCCTCTCGGGCGCCGTGATGGACCCCAAGGCCATCACCGAACTCTTCCCCAACTGGAAAGAACTGGGCGCGCCGCTCAGCCAACCCGTCAGCGGTGACGACGTGCTCTTTCTGAAAGAAGGCGGTGCCACCCGCACGCCCGACTGGCTCGTCCCCAACAACTTTCACAACAACGGCTGCTACGTGATCAGCCTGGGCGCCGTAACCAAATGGCTGGGCGAACAGGCCGAAGCACTGGGCGTGGAAATCTTCCCGGGCTTCACCGCCGCCGAGGTGCTCTACAACGAAGACGGTTCCGTCAAGGGCGTGGCCACCGGCAACCTGGGCCTGGGCAAGGACGGCGAGCCGACCGACAACTTCCAGCTCGGCATGGAGCTGCACGCCAAGTACACCGTGTTCGCCGAAGGTGCACGTGGCCATCTGGGCAAACAACTCATCGCCCAGTTCAAGCTGGACGAGGGCAAGGACCCGCAAACCTACGGCATCGGCATCAAGGAACTGTGGGAAGTTCCCGCGGACAAGGCCAAGCCCGGCCTGGTGGTGCACACCGCTGGCTGGCCGCTGGATGGCAACACCTACGGCGGCGGCTTCCTGTACCACCTGGAAGGCAACAAGGTGACGCTGGGCTTCGTGGTGGGCCTGGACTACGCCAACCCCTGGCTCAGCCCGTTTGAAGAGATGCAGCGCTGGAAGACGCACCCCAGCATCAAGGCCCACATCGAAGGCGGCAAGCGCATTGGCTACGGTGCACGTGCCATTGCCGCTGGCGGCCTGATGAGCCTGCCCAAGACCGTGTTCCCGGGTGGCGCCCTGGTAGGCTGCGACGCGGGCTACCTGAACGCAGCGCGCATCAAGGGCAGCCACGCTGCCATCAAGAGCGGCATGCTCTGCGCCGAAGCAGCGTTCGACGCGCTGCAGGCTGGCCGCGCCAGCGACGAACTGAGCGCCTACCCGGCTGCTTTTGAACAGAGCTGGCTGCACCAGGAACTGGACCAGTCGCGCAACTTCAAGAGCTGGTTCAAGAAGGGCAACACCGTGGGTGCGCTGATGACCGGCATTGAACACTGGCTGCTGCCCAAGCTGGGCATGAAGCGCCCGCCCTGGACCATCCGCCGCACAAATGCCGACCATACCTACCTGCGCCCTGCGGCCGAATGCGCGCAGATCAGCTACCCCAAGCCCGACGGCAAGCTGACCTTCGACCGCCTCTCCAGCGTGTTCATCAGCAACACCAACCACGAAGAGAACCAGCCCGCACACCTCACCCTGAAGGATGCCAGCGTGCCGGTGAGCGTGAACCTGGCGAAGTTTGCAGGCCCCGAAAGCCGCTACTGCCCTGCCGGTGTCTACGAGTTCGTGAACAAGGACGGCGCCGACCAGCTGGTGATCAACGCCCAGAACTGCGTGCATTGCAAGACCTGCGACATCAAGGACCCGACACAGAACATCGTGTGGGTCACGCCCGAAGGCGGTGGCGGCCCGAACTACGCGGGCATGTGACGTCGTCCCGGGCAATGAAGAAGCTGTCGCTGCATCGCCGCCGCCTGGTCAGGCAAGGGCTGCTCTACTCGCTGGCGTTGGTCGCAGCGATATTTCTCATTGGCGGTCTGGGATTCTGGTGGCTGGACCCCAGCGTGCACAGTATCTCCGAAGGGCTGTGGCTGTCATTCACGACGGCGGCCACGGTAGGCTATGGAGACGTCGTGCCATCAACGGACGCTTCGCGGCTGTTCGCGGTGCTCGTGGTGCTGCTGGGCCTGGCGGTGCTGTCTCTGGTCACGGCATCGCTGGCAGCCATCTTCGTTGAAAAAGAGGTAGAGCAGGACGAAAAGGCCATGGCCTCCGAGATCCTGGGCGAACTGCACCGCCTGCGCCTCGAAGTCCGGGCGTTGTCGAACCGGCTGGAACAAGACCAGAATCAGGACCGCACGCCTGCGTGACAGTTGCGGCGCGGCCCGGTCAGCCCGGCAACCGCCCGTTCACCTCAACCCGGTTGCGCCCTTTGCGCTTGGCCAGGTACAGCGCCTGGTCGCACCGCGCCAGCACGGCCTCCAGGCTGTGGTCGGCCGGGTCCACAAGCCCGATGCCAATGCTGACCGTCAAGGCAACGGGCTGCCCCTTCGACAGGAAGGCTGAAGCCTCCACACGCTGCCGCAAGCGCTCCGCCACGAACTGTGCGCCGGGCAGGTCGGTATCGGGCAGCAGAATGGCGAATTCCTCGCCCCCCAGGCGGCCCAGGGTATCCACCTTGCGCATCTCGTTGCCAGCCAGCTCCGCGAAATGCCGCAGCACCGCATCACCCACGCCGTGGCCATAGGTGTCGTTCACCAGCTTGAAGTGATCAAGGTCCAGCATCAGCAACGCCGACTTGAGGCTGGGCTGACGTTGCACGCGTGCCAGTTCGCTGCCCAGCTGCAGCAGGAAATGGCGGCGGTTGGGCAAACCGGTGAGCGCGTCGGTGGCGGCCAGTTCGCGCAGCTCCGCCTCCATACGCTTGCGCTCCGATATGTCCTGCACGGTGCACAACAGGCTAACGGCGCGGCCTTCGGGCGCGCGCGACACTTCTGCCTGGAAGTGCACGTGCTTGTGCGACCCGTCGGCCAGGACCAGCGTGCAGTCCCGCTCCACGTCCTGCCCGCCCTGCGCTGCCAGCTCCACCGCCTCGGCCATCTGGTCGCGCTCCTGCGGGTGAACCAGCGACAGGAATGCCCAGTCGCTGGGCGCGTGCGTCTGGCGGCTCAAACCCAAGATGCGGTAGAGCTCGTCCGACCACACCGACTCGCCCTCTTCCAGGTCCCACTCCCAGGTGCCCAGCTGCGCGATCCGCGCCGCGTTGCGCAGCTGGTGCTCCTTGTTGCGCAACACCTGCTCCCTGTGCGCACTGACGGTGACGTCAGTGATCTGCAACAGGCAGCCCTGCCGCTCATCGTCGTCCTCGTAGGGCACGACATGAATGAGATGAATCATGCGCCGGTCGATCTCCCGGTCCTGAGGCCGGTGATACAGCGCCAGCCGCACCCGGCTGAGTGCCGGGGAAAGCAGAGCGGGCAGGCGCTGCCGGGTCGCCAGATCGATGGCATGCTGAAGCCTGCTGTTGGCCGCCTCCGGGAACACATCCAAAAGGGAGCGGCCCAGAACGGCGTCGCGGGAACATCCGGATCGTTCAGCCATCCAGCGGTTCCATAGGCGCACACGGCCATCGGCATCCAGCCCCACTATGCCCAGCTCCAGGGCATTGGCGAACCTAGAAATCATGGTTGCTCCCTCAAGCCAGGCCCATGCGCGTCATGTACGACACGACCAGTTCCATCAGGGTGCTCAGGGATGACACGCTCAACAGGAAGACGATCTGCCCGTGGATGCACTTCTGGCTGATCTTCAGGTCCACCTGCAGCAGCAGAACCACCTGCTCCGGTTCACCCTCCAACACCAGCGCGGCCTGCGAATCGCCAAAGCGGTGCACGGGCAGCGTGCTGTCAAACTGCACCGCGAACATGTCGGCCAGCACACTCATGCTGGAGTTGAGGATGATGTTGCCGATCTCGCACATCGCCTCCTGCTCGTATTCCGACAGCTCCTCTGCACTGAGGTTGGTCCCCCCCATCATCAGGCCGACGATCTCCAATGCGTTGGCCTCGGGGAAGACCAGCATGGCCTGCGCCTCAAAGGGGCCAGAGAACTGCTGCGAAACGGTGCTGAACTTGGTAAGCGGCTTGCCCGACAACGCCACAGCCGCCTCGTTCGGCGAGCACAGGCTCAGGCTGGGGGCTGACAGCAGCACCTCGTCGCCCACGATCATGCTTAGGCTCGACGCGGCACGCCCCACGCCGATGTTGAAGATTTCCAGGAGCGCGTCGCGCTTGAGGTCGCTGACATCGACCATGGTCACTTCCCGAAAAAGGCCAGAGCAGGCGACACCGTGGCCTCGGTGATGGGTTTGCCCACGAAGAACAGGCCGGCACGGGCAGCCGCGTCGCGCATGCGCTCCTGCACGTTGGCCGTGCAGACTGCGATGCGGATGCCAGGGTGCTTTTGCAGAATGCGTTCGGCCGCCTCCAGGCCGTTGGTACCCGGCATGTTGACATCCATGGTGATGAAATCCGGAGTCTCCTCATCCACACGGGCCAAGGCTTCGTCACCTGACGCGACTTCGACAATGCGCCAGTCAGGGCGCTGCGCAACGACAATGGCCTTGATCAGCATGCGTGACATGCGGCTGTCGTCAACGATCATGAGGAGCGGCTTGGCGTCGGACACGAGGCACCTTTCTTATGCTTGTGAATGCGGCACACGGGACTCTGGGCAACCCAGCAGTTTACCAAACGTTACATTTTCAGCCGTGGGTTAGAATTCCGGATTGTCAGGAGAGCGCTTCCCCAAGGGAAGCCGCCGAAGGCGCAGGACCGCTGATCGCGGTGGTCTGAACGCTCAGGCAAAAGGACTGGCAAACGCCGTCAGCCCCGAGGGGTTTGACTGCGCATCCCCACTGGAGAGAGGCCGCACACGATGCTGCCCACCGAAGGAGCAAGCCGCCCCGCATGGGCGGTGAATCTCTCAGGTAAAGCGGACAGCGGGGGCTAGATGCCGTGGTGATGAATGCCACGGTTGTTTCATGCCCCCATGGAGTCCGCTCATGACCAGCCCCGACACGCCCCTGTTTCAAACACCGCTGAACGCCCTGCACATTGAACTGGGTGCGCGCATGGTGCCTTTCGCGGGCTACAGCATGCCTGTGCAGTACCCCGCCGGGCTGATGGCCGAGCACCTGCACACCCGCACGGCTGCCGGCTTGTTCGACGTGTCGCACATGGGCCAGTTGCGCCTGGTCGGCCCCGACGCCGCTGCGGCCTTTGAATCCCTCATGCCCGTGGACGTGATCGGCCTGGGCCTGAACAAACAGCGCTACGGCCTGCTGCTCAACGACGAAGGCGGCATCATCGACGACCTGATGTTCGTCAACCGGGGGGACGACATCTTCGTGATCGTCAATGGCGCCTGCAAGGCAGGCGACATCGCCCACATCCAGGCGCGCATCGGCCAGCGCTGCCAGGTCATCCCCATGCCGGAACGCGCCCTGCTGGCCCTGCAAGGCCCACAAGCCGTGACCGCACTGCAGCGACTGCTGCCTGGCGTGGAACAACTGGTGTTCATGACCGGTGCCGCGCACCAGTGGAACGGTGCCAGCCTGTACGTGACGCGCAGCGGCTACACCGGCGAAGACGGCTTCGAGATTTCGGTGCCCGCCGAACACGCCGAGGCGCTGGCCCGCGCCCTGCTGGCGCAGCCCGAGGTGCAGCCCATCGGCCTGGGCGCGCGCAACTCGCTGCGACTCGAAGCAGGCCTGTGCCTGTACGGCAACGACATCGACACCACCACCACGCCAGTGGAAGCCGCGCTCAACTGGGCCATGCAGAAAGTGCGCCGCACGGGTGGCGCCCGCGCGGGTGGCTTCCCCGGCGCCAGCAAGATTCTGGCGCAGCTCGACGGCACGCAGCCGCCGCAGCGCCTGCGCGTGGGCCTGATCGCCAAGGAGCGCGTGCCCGTGCGCGAGCATGTGGAACTGCAGAACGCCGCTGGCGAGCGCATTGGCGAAGTCACCAGCGGCCTGCTCGGCCCCTCCATCAACCAGCCCATCGCCTTGGGCTACGTGCAGTCCGGTTATGCTGCGCTCGGCACGCAGGTGCAGGCGCTCGTCCGTGGCAAGGCGGTGCCGATGGAAGTGGCGCCCCTGCCCTTCGTGCCCAACCGTTATTTCCGTGGCTGATGCCACGTCCGCCCTCTTTCCCTTTCCATCCCCAGGAGCCCACCCCATGAGCCTGAAGTACACCCCCGACCACGAATGGATCCGCGTTGAAGGCGACATCGCCACCGTGGGCATCACGCACCACGCGCAGGACGCGCTGGGCGACGTGGTGTTCGTGGAACTGCCCGAAGTGGGCAAGGTCCTGGCCCAGAAAGACGTGGCAGGCGTCGTCGAATCCGTGAAGGCTGCCGCCGACGTGTACATGCCCATCAGCGGCGAGATCACCGAAGTCAACGAAGACCTGCGCAACGACCCCGCGCTGGCCAACAGCGACCCGCTGGGCGCTGGCTGGTTCTTCAAGGTCAAGCTGTCCAACGCTGGCGAAGTCGCGGAGCTGATGGACGAAACCGCCTACGGCGAACTGACCAAGTAAACCCCACCCGCAAGCCCCCCGGAGCCCGCCATGCTCATGCCCACCGCCCGGCCCCTGGCCGACCTGGAAAACGCCAACGAGTTCGTTGCCCGCCATATCGGCATCTCTGAAGCCGACGAGCGCCTGATGCTCTCGGTCATCGGTGAGGCCTCGCGCCGCGCCCTGATCGACGGCATCGTGCCGCGCAGCATCGCCCGCGCGCAGCCCATGGATCTGCCACCGGCAGTGACCGAGGCAGCAGCACTGGCAGAACTCAAGGCCGTGGCCAGCCAGAACCAGGTGCTGCGCAGCTTCATCGGGCAGGGCTATTACGGCACGCACACCCCGGGCGTGATCCTGCGCAACATCCTGGAAAACCCCGCCTGGTACACCGCCTACACGCCCTACCAGGCCGAGATTTCCCAGGGCCGCATGGAAGCGCTGGTGAACTTCCAGACGATGGTGACCGATCTCACCGGCATGGACATCGCCAACGCGTCCATGCTGGACGAGGCCACGGCTGCCGCCGAAGCCATGACGCTGGCCAAGCGCAGCGTCAAGGCCAAGGGCAACACCTTCATCGTCAGCGGCGACTGCCACCCGCAGACCATTGAAGTCATCCAGACCCGCGCCACACCGCTGGGCCTGACCGTGAAGGTGGTGCGCTCCACCGAAGAATGGCTGGCCGCCATTGCGGGTGATGATTACTTTGCCGCCATCAACCAGTACCCCGGCAGCAGCGGCTGGCTGGCCGACTGGCAGGCCAGCGCCGATCAGATCCACGCCAAGGGCGCTGCACTGATCCTGGCCGCCGACCTGCTGGCCCTGACCGTGCTCAAATCTCCTGGCGAAATGGGTGCCGACATCGTGGTGGGCACCACCCAGCGCTTTGGCATGCCCATGGGCGCGGGCGGCCCGCACGCGGCCTACATGGCCTGCCGCGACGAATTCAAGCGTTCGCTGCCCGGCCGCCTGGTGGGCGTGAGCGTGGACACCCACGGCAACCCCGCCTACCGCCTGGCGCTGCAGACGCGCGAACAGCACATCCGCCGCGAAAAGGCCACTTCCAACATCTGCACGGCCCAGGTGCTGCCGGCTGTGGTGGCCAGCATGTACGCCGTGTACCACGGGCCGCAGGGGCTGAAACGCATTGCAGAACGCGTGGCGTCCTACACCGCCATCCTGGCCACCGGGCTGGAGCAGTTGGGCGTACGCACGGTGCACCACACGGCGTTTGACACGCTCACGCTTGACATGGGCGCCGCCGACGCGGCCGATGCCGTTCACCAGCGCGCTGTGGCCCGGGGCCTGAACCTGCGCCGCTTCGTGGGCGGGCGTGCCGGGTTCGTCGGCATCAGCCTGGACGAAACCACCACCCGCGACGACATCCGCCAGCTGTGGAGCCTGTTCGCCAAGGAAGGCCAGGCCCTGCCCAGCTTCGACACCTTCGAAAAAGGCGTGGAAAGCCGCATCCCCGAAGAGCTGCGCCGCACCAGCGCGTTCATGACGCACCCGGTGTTCAACAGCCACCACTCCGAAACCGGCATGCTGCGCTACATCCGCGCCCTGTCCGACAAGGACCTGGCGCTGGACCGCAGCATGATCCCGCTGGGCTCGTGCACCATGAAGCTCAACGCCACCAGCGAGATGATCCCCATCACCTGGCCGGAATTTGCCAACGTGCACCCCTACGCCCCAGCCAGCCAGCTGCAGGGCTACAAGCTGCTGGACGAGCAGCTGCGCGCATGGCTGTGCCAAGCCACGGGCTATGCGGGCATCAGCCTGCAGCCCAACGCTGGCTCGCAAGGTGAATACGCCGGCCTGCTGGCCATCCAGGGTTGGCACGCCTCGCGTGGCGAAGCTCATCGCAACATCTGCCTGATCCCCCAGTCCGCCCACGGCACCAACCCTGCCAGTGCACAGATGGTGGGCATGCAGGTGGTGGTGACCAAGTGCGACGAAAGCGGCAACGTGGACCTGGACGACCTGCGCGCCAAGTGCGAACAGCACAGCGCAAACCTGGCCTGCGTGATGATCACCTACCCCAGCACCCACGGCGTGTTTGAAACGCAGGTGAAAGACCTGTGTGACCTGGTGCACAAGCATGGCGGCCGCGTGTACGTGGACGGTGCCAACATGAACGCCCTGGTGGGCGTGGCTGCGCCCGGCGAGTTCGGTGGCGACGTGAGCCACCTCAACCTGCACAAGACCTTCTGCATCCCGCACGGCGGTGGCGGCCCGGGCGTGGGCCCTGTCTGCGTGGTGGAAGACCTGGTGCCCTTCCTGCCAGGCCATGCCTCCGCGCAGGCGCAGGGTGCGTGCGTGGGCGCAGCACCGGTAGAGCCCAAGGTGGGTGCTGTTTCCGCCGCGCCGTTCGGCAATGCCGCAGTGCTGCCTATCTCCTGGATGTACATCCGCATGATGGGCGCCGAAGGCCTGAAGCACGCCACCGAAGCAGCCATCCTGGCGGCCAACTACATCAGCAAGCGGCTGGCCAACCACTACCCCACGCTGTACGCTTCGGCCAACGGCCACGTGGCGCACGAGTGCATTCTGGATCTGCGCGGCCTGAAGGACACCAGCGGCGTGATGGCCGAGGACGTGGCCAAGCGCCTGATGGACTACGGCTTCCACGCCCCGACGCTGAGCTTCCCGGTGGCCAATACCCTGATGGTCGAGCCCACCGAGAGCGAGACACTGGAGGAACTGGACCGTTTCATCGACGCGATGATCGCCATCCGCGAGGAAATCCGTCTGGTGGAAACCGGCGCCTGGCCCAAGGACGACAACCCGCTGAAGAACGCCCCGCACACGGCTGACAGCCTGATGAAGGCCGACTGGCCTCACCCCTATGGCCGCGACGTGGGCGCCGCCAGCGCGTCTACCCGCGCGCATGCCAAGTACTGGCCGCCCGTTGGCCGTATCGACAACGTCTATGGCGACCGCAACCTGTTCTGCAGCTGCGTGCCCGTGACCGACAGCGAATAAACAAGACTTCAAGGAGTATTCATGACCGTGCGCTCGCCCCACACCCAACATTTCGCCAGCGACAACTACGCTGGCATGTGCCCCGAGGCGACGCACTGGTTCATGCAAGCCAACGCCAGCGGCCACCAGCCCGGTTACGGCGACGACATCTGGACACAGCGCTCCACCGACGCCATCCGCGACCTGTTCCAGACGGACTGCGACGTCTACTTCGTCTTCAACGGCACGGCGGCCAACTCGCTGGCGCTGGCCGCCATGTGCCAGAGCTACCACTCAGTCATCTGCACACCGGTGGCGCACATCGAGACCGACGAATGCGGCGGCCCCGAGTTCTTCTCCAACGGCTCCAAGTTGCTCATCACAGAGGCCGACAGCCCCGCCGCCCGCCTGGGCAAGATGACGCCGGACGCCGTTGAGCAGCTCGTCACCAAGCGCAGCGACATCCACTACCCCAAGCCCAAGGTGGTCAGCATCACGCAGGCCACCGAAATGGGCACGGTCTACACGGTGGAAGAGGTGCGCGCCATTTCGGCCATCGCCAAGCGGCGCAAGCTCAAGCTGCACATGGACGGCGCGCGCTTTGCCAACGCCGTGGCCGCGCTGGGCTGCCACCCGAGCGAGATCACCTGGCGCGCCGGGGTGGACGTGCTCTGCTTCGGCGGCACCAAGAACGGCCTGCCCATTGGCGAGGCGGTGGTCTTCTTCGACCGCGAACTGTCGGAAGACTTCGCCTACCGCGTCAAGCAGGCGGGGCAGTTGGCGTCCAAGATGCGCTTCATCTCGGCGCCCTGGGTGGGACTGCTGGAAGACAACGCGTGGCTGCGCAACGCCAGCCATGCCAATGCCATGGCAAAACAGCTGTACGAAGCCATCCGCCACATTCCCGGCGTGAATGTGCTGCATGCACCGCAGGTGAACTCGGTGTTTGCCCAGTTGCGGCCGCAAGCCATCGAGGCCATGTACGCCAAGGGCTGGAAGTTCTACCAGTTCATCGCGGGCGGTGGCTGCCGCTTCATGTGTGCTTGGGACACCACACCCGAAGCCGTGGAAGCCTTCGCGGCAGACCTGCGCGAAACCAGCGCTGCCAACGCCTGAGAACAACGGACCATGGCTGTCTCCGCCTTTGACCTGTTCAAGATCGGCATCGGGCCCAGCAGCTCGCACACGGTGGGCCCCATGCGTGCCGCCCGCATGTTCGTGCTGGGCTTGCAATCGGCCGGTCTGCTTGAACGGGCGGCGCGGGTGCGCTGCGCGCTCTACGGTTCGCTAGGGGCCACGGGCAAGGGCCATGGCAGCGACAAGGCCGTGCTGCTGGGCCTGTGCGGGCATGAGCCCGAGACCGTGCCGATCGAGGAAATCGAGCCAGCCATCGCGGCCATCCAGGCGGAAAAGTGCCTGCCCCTGCTGGGCAGGCACACCGTCGCATGGAATGGCAAGGAAGACCTGCTCTTCCACCGCACCCAGACCCTGCCCTTCCACGCCAACGGCATGCTGCTGTCGGCCTGGGATGCGGACGGCGCCGTGCTGGCGGAGCGCACCTACTACTCGGTGGGCGGCGGCTTCGTGGTGAGCGAGGAAGTGGCCGCCGACGGCCAGCGCCAGAAAGTGATCGCCCCGGACGCCACGCAGTTGCCGATCCCATTCCGCACGGGCGACGAACTGCTGCAACGCTGCCGCGAGCACAGCCTGTCCATTGCTGGCGTGATGCGCGTGAACGAGCGCCACTGGCGCAGCGATGTGGAAGTGAACCAGGGTCTGCTGCATATCTGGTCCGTCATGCAAGGCTGCGTGGAACGCGGCTGCCGCACCGAAGGCACCCTGCCCGGCGGCTTCAAGGTGAAACGGCGCGCCCCGCAGCTGCACCGCGACCTCACATCCAACCCTGAAAAGGCCCTGATGGACCCGCTGCAGGTGCTGGACTGGGTGAACCTGTACGCCCTGGCCGTGAACGAGGAGAACGCCGCGGGCGGCCGCGTGGTCACGGCGCCAACCAACGGCGCGTCGGGCATCGTGCCCGCCGTGCTGCACTATTACCGGCGTTTCGTGCCGGGCGCCACCGACGAAGGTGTGGTGGATTTCCTGCTCACGGCCGCGGCCATCGGCATCCTCTACAAGGAAAACGCCAGCATCAGCGGCGCCGAGGTGGGCTGCCAGGGCGAAGTGGGCGTGGCCTGCTCCATGGCCGCAGGTGCCCTGTGCGCGGTACTGGGCGGCACCCCCGAGCAGGTGGAGAACGCCGCCGAAATCGGCATGGAGCACCACCTGGGCCTGACCTGCGACCCGGTGGGCGGCCTGGTGCAGATTCCGTGTATCGAGCGCAACGCGATTGCCTCGGTCAAGGCCATCAACGCCGCGCGCATGGCCCTGCGCGGCAACGGCACGCACTTTGTCAGCCTGGACAAGGTCATCAAGACCATGCGCGAAACGGGGGCAGACATGAAGGTCAAGTACAAGGAAACCTCGCGCGGGGGCCTGGCGGTCAACATCGTGGAGTGCTGAACGCTGCCCTTGGCGCATGCGCCAAGGGTTGCCCTGGCAAAGCGGGTGGGCGTAAACTGCCGCTACCTACGCCGAGGAGCCGTCATGAACGAGACACCCGAGTCCCTGACCGCGAGCGCCGAGCAGTTCCTGAACCACACCGAGGGCGTCAAGTTCCCAACGGCCCTGGCCAGCCAGTACCCGCGCATCGTCAACCATCTGGTCGAACTCAAGGACGACAAGGATGGGTTGCGGAACTACTTCAACGAACTCACGCACGACCACCGGGGCGGCCGGCACGGTTTCCCGTTCGACGTGCTCATGGACATCCACAACCTGCGTGAAGCCATGCTGGGCGACCTGACCGGCTTCACCCTGGACGACAACAACAAGTGGGTGTCCTGAGCGCCCTTGCCCTGTGCTTCAGTGCAGGACGAAGGCGTCCATCGCCAGGTAGCTGTACATGACTTCCCGGGTAAGGTAGTCGGGCAACGGCCCGCCCGGTTCGCCCCAGCCCGCAGCCCCCAGCGCGAAGAAGATCGGCAGAAAGTGCTCGTCCGTCGGGTGCGATCGAACAGCATGCGGCGCCTGTTCGCGGTAGGCAAACAAGCGCTCCCGGTCGCCCGACTTGAGCGTGTCCTCCACCCAGCGGCTGAACGCTTCCACGTAGGGCGCGGCTTGAGCGTCCTGCTCTGGGCGGCCGCCGAAGAACTCACGCAGGTTGTGGGTCATGCTGCCGGAACCCACCAGCAGCACGCCCTGCTCGCGCAGACCCCGCAGTGCCCGCCCCATGGCGTACACCTCCCTGGGCCCGAAAGACGCAGGCAACGCCACCTGAACCACGGGCACATTGGCCTGCGGCAACAAGTGCATCAAGGGCACCCAGGCCCCGTGGTCGAACGGGCGCTGAGGGTCGGCGTGTGACGGTATGCCTGCCGCCCCCAGCAGCCGCACAACTTCTTGCGCCAAGGCCGGCGAACCGGCAGCGGGGTACTGCAACCGGTAAAGCGGCTCTGGGAAACCGCCGAAATCGTGCCAGGTTTCGGGCTGGGCGCCCGCCATCACGGCGGCATCATGCGCCATCCAGTGAGGGGACATGACCACCACCGCGCGAGGCTGCGTGGCCTGCAAAGCTTCACCGCAGGCACGCAGCGCGGGGCCCGTCTGGCCGGGGTCGAGCGCGAACATCGGCGAGCCGTGTGAAACAAACAAGGAGGGCAGTGCAACGGTGGTATCCATGGCATCGACTGTAACGAAACACAGCGCCGTCAGCATTCAAACCATTGCGGCTCCGCGTTCAATCCGGTTCGCCATTCACATCGGCGACAATGTTGAAGTTTGCCCACCACCGACTTTGCGTCCAACATGTCCGCCGCATCTGCAGACCGCTATGCCGTCATAGGCAACCCCATCAGCCACAGCAAGTCCCCCGCCATCCACATGGCGTTTGCCGAGGCCACCGGCCAGCACCTGACCTACACCACCATCGAGGGCCCGCTGGGCCAGTTCGCGGCCACCGTGGACCGTTTTCGCGCAGAGGGCGGCAAGGGACTGAACGTGACGGTGCCCTTCAAGCTCGACGCCTGCGCCTACGCCACCGACCTGTCGGAAAGCGCGCGGGCCGCTGGTGCCTCCAATGCGCTCAAGTTCGAGGGTGACCGCTGCCACGCCGAGAACTTTGACGGCACGGGCCTGGTGCGCGACATCACGCACAACCTGAGCCAGCCCCTGGCCGGGCGCCGCGTGTTGCTGCTGGGCGCGGGTGGTGCCACCCGTGGTGCCATTCTCCCCATCCTGCGTGAGCAGCCGGCCCTGCTCTTCGTGGCCAACCGCACCGTGGACAAGGCCACGGCCCTGGTGCGAGACTTCCACGCAGGCGGCGCCGATACCCAGGTGCTGGCGGGCGGGGGTTACGACGACCTGGGTCAGGCCACCTTCGATGTCGTCATCAACGCCACATCGGCCAGCCTGTCGGCCCAGCTGCCCCCCATTCCGGCCAGTGCACTGGGGCGCGATGGCCTCGCCTACGACATGGTCTACGGCAAGGGCCTCACCCCCTTCCTGCAGCTGGCCAAGAACAGTGGCGTGCGCCACCTGGCCGACGGTGTGGGCATGCTCGTGGAACAGGCCGCCGAGGCATTCGCCTGGTGGCGTGGCGTGCGCCCCGACACCTCGGAGGTCATCCGCCGCATGACCGTTCCCCTCGTCTGACCCACACAACGCCCGCCATGAACCAGCTCGAAGCCCTGAAACAACACACCACGGTGGTTGCCGACACCGGCGACTTCCTGCAGCTTGCGCAGTTCCAGCCGCGCGATGCCACCACCAACCCGTCGCTCATCCTCAAGTCGGTGCAAAAGCCCGAGTACGCCCCGCTGCTGCAGGACACGGTGCGCCGCTTCGGCAACCGCCCCATGGACGAGGTGGTGGACCGCCTGCTGGTGCGCTTTGGCTGCGAGATCCTGTCCATCGTGCCCGGGCGCGTGTCCACCGAGGTGGACGCCCGCCTGAGCTTCGACACCGAAGCCACCATTGCCCGCGCGGAACGGCTCATTGACCTTTACCAGGCCGAGGGCGTGCACATCGACCGTGTGCTCATCAAGATCGCATCCACCTGGGAAGGCATCCAGGCGGCGGCCCACCTGGAACAACGCGGCATCCACACCAACCTGACGCTGCTGTTCTCGTTCTGCCAGGCGGTGGCGTGCGGGCAGGCCAAGGTGCAGCTGATCTCACCCTTCGTGGGCCGCATCTACGACTGGTATAAGAAGCAGGCGGGCAGCCAGTGGGACGAAGCTGCCAATGCCGGAGCCAACGACCCTGGCGTGCAGTCGGTGCGCAACATCTTCAACCACTACAAGCACTTCGGCATCGCCACCGAGGTGATGGGTGCAAGCTTCCGCAACATCGGCCAGATCGTGGCACTGGCTGGCTGCGACCTGCTGACCATCAGCCCCGACCTGCTGGCGCAACTGGCTGCCAGCGAAGCGCCGCTGCCCAAGGGGCTGGACGCGCAAGCGGCGCGCGACATGACCCTGGCGCCGGTGCACTACGACGAGCCCGGGTTCCGCCTGGCATTGAACGAGGACGCCATGGCCACCGAAAAACTGGCCGAGGGCATACGCGCCTTCTGCGCAGACGCGGTGAAACTGGAGAACCTGCTGAAAGCGGCCTGAGTGCGCGCCCTTTGCATTGGGCGCGAACTTGGAGTAGATTCGATGGTTTTCCTCGCAGGTCATTGATTTCATGGAGAACAATCTCCCCCCCATTCCGGCCAAGCGCTACTTCACCATTGGTGAGGTGGGCGAGCTGTGTGGCGTGAAGCCCCACGTGCTGCGTTACTGGGAGCAGGAATTCACGCAGCTACGCCCCATGAAGCGGCGCGGCAACCGGCGTTACTACCAGCACCACGAGGTGTTGATGATCCGCCGCATCCGCGAATTGCTGTACGAACAGGGATTCACCATCAACGGAGCGCGCAACAAGCTGCAGGAACTGGCCCAGCAGGAGCGCGAACAGCGGCGCGCGGGCACAACAGCCCAGGCCGTTGCGGAAACACCCGACATCACCGTCCCAACAGACATCGCGGTGCCGGTGAGTGGCCCGCTGGACTGGGGCAAGGTGCGCGCGGAACTGCTCGCCATAAAGAAACTTCTCAACGATTCCGTAATGGTGTGATTTCACGCTATAATTTGAGGCTTACGGCGTGTAGCGCAGCCTGGTAGCGCACTTGCATGGGGTGCAAGGGGTCGCGAGTTCGAATCCCGCCACGCCGACCATAAAAAACAACGACTTACAGCTCACAAGGCTGTAAGTCGTTTTTCTTTGTGTCGCCTGAAATGCCCGTTGTACCAACCGTTGTACCAACCGGCCTCTGACTTCAAGAACTCAAGCAGCGAACAGCCTTGTCGCGCCATCAGAGTAGTGACCGGCAAGTCTGCAGCGGTTGCTGCCGTTCACGGCCGAGCCGTCAGGGCACGTTTTCTCATCAAAGCAGTCATTCAGGCGCTCGCACCGAGGCTGGCGGACCTTAGCGTGAATAGAAGCGCTTGAGCGACTCGATCTCGGAGCGCACGCGCGCCATCGCCTGCCGCACGCCCTGCGCGGCGGCCGCGAATTCCTGCTGGTCCTGCGCGGACAGCCGCACCTCCGGCACCTCGGACAGGCGTCCTTCGGCGAGCTCCTGGCGCAGGCGGCGCACCGTTTCGTCGCAGTACTCGACAGAGGCGTTCAGTACGTTGAACACGTCGACCGCGTTGTCGATCATCGCCTCGCCGTAGCGCCGCCCTTCGGCGCGTCGCGCAGTGTCGAAGTAGGGGCTGCGTTCGTCGATACAGTCGACCAGCACTTGCTCGACGATGGCTTCCTGGCTCTGGCCGATGCGCAGGCGATCGTAAATGAGTGCCGCCACCTCGTGCTGCGCGTCGACGATGTCGCGTCGCCAGCGCGGGTCTAGCAGGCGAAACGCGTCGTCGTACAGGCGCCGTTGGTACAGCGTGAGGCGGCGAAACGCCGTTGCGAAGCGCAGTCCCTGGTCTGTGCCTACGGCCTTGTCAGGAATCCAGAGCGTTTGCTGCGTGTTCCGGTGTTGCAAGATGGCCAACACATGTTGCCCGGCGGTAAGCATGCGCGCATCCGAATCAATACGGCCGCGCAACCGGACTGAACCGGTCTGGCTCTGCACTTCTGGGTCCCGGTAGTCCAGCGTGGCTGTGCCCAGGAGGCCGTCTTGACCCGCAGTTTGCAGCTTTGCCTTGATCGGCAGCGCCAAACCTTTACCCGCGGCGAGTGCAGCATCGTCATAGGGGATGTCCAGATGAACATGCAGCACGGACGATGACAGCACCGCCATGGGGGTCTGCGTTGGACCACCAACCACTTGATGCCCCTGAGTAACCAACGCTCGGCCAACCATTCCGGAAATAGGCGCCCGTATAGTGGCGAATTCGCGGTCTAGCAAAGCCGCTTCAAGTGCCGCTTTTGCGGACGCCAACTGCGCTGCTGCCTGCCGGTGCGCAGACTCGCGCTGTTCCTTTTCTTCGGAAGCAATGGCCTCCTCAACAATCAGCGCCATCGCGCGCTCGTGAGACTGCCGCGCCAGTTGTTCGCGAGCCGCAGCCAGCTTCAACTCGGCCTCTGCCTTATCAACGGCAATATCGAATGGCCTGGGGTCCAGCTTGAACAGGGCCTGCCCAGCAGACACCATCTCGCCTTCGCGGAACAGGACCGCGATCACCTGTCCACCAACGCGGGGGCGGATTTCCACGCGCTCGGCGGCTTCCACCCTTGCCAAGTGCGTGGACTCGGGCGCGGCGTTACGTTCAACGACCCGTGCAACCTGGACGCTAACGGCGGCTGCTTCCTGCGATCCGCTCATTGCCTGGGCGGACTCCACGGCAGGCTTGCACGCGGACAACAATGCTGCAACAGCAGCAGCTGCGATACGAATACGCCACCCCCCCGGGGACGGTGTATCAAAAGATAGTGAATGAGACATGTTGACTCCTTCGATTGAGGTAGCCAAATGCTCGGAGTTGCCACTGTGACAAGGTCAAGCGGTCCTGCCACCCTTTTATCCCGATGGCTGTCTTGAAACCGTCAATGCCAGGGCTCTTAGAGAGATGTGTCGAACAACATAGTGAAACGCGTTTGCCCCGCATGAGACTGGACGTCTATTGCCCCACCGTGCGACTCGACGATCGCCTTGGTGATGGCCAGCCCAAGCCCCGCCCCTTCGGAAGCAGGATGGGCCCTGGACCTGTCGGCGCGGTAGAAACGGTCGAAGAGCCGCGGGATGTCCTCCGGTGCTATCGGTAGCCCTTGGTTGCTGACCGCCAGCGTCACGGCGCCTCCATTCGACGCCACCTGCACCGCCACATCTGACCCGGCATCCGCATGCCGCAGCGCGTTTGACAGCAGGTTGCTGATGGCACGGCGCATCATCAGGCGGTCGCCTTCCATTTCGGCCTGCCCCTCCAGCACCAGCCGGATGTGCTTTTCGTCGGCCACGGCTTCGTAGAAATCGAACAGCGCAAGCAACTCCTGGTGCAGCTGGATGCGTTCGCGATGGGGCAAGTCAATGCCGTTTTCCGTCTTGGCCAGAAAGAGCATGTCCGAGACCATCCTGGCCAGACGCTCGAACTCCTCGGCGTTCGAGGCCAGAATGTCGCGGTACTCGTCGGCACTGCGCCGCTGCGCAAGCGCCACCTGGGTCTGGGTCAGCAGGTTGCTCAAAGGGGTGCGCAGTTCGTGCGCCAGGTCGCTGGAAAAGTCCATCAACCGCTGGAAGTCTTGCTGCAGCCGGTCGAGCATGCCATTCAGACTGGCGGCCAATTCGGCAAACTCCACGGGCACCGAAGCCACGGGCATGCGCTCCTGCAAGGTGTGAGAGGTGACGGAGGTTGCCCTGTCGCGCATCGCCTTCAGGGGCGCCAGCCCCCTGCGGGCAGCCCACCAGCCCAACACACCGCTGACCAGTGTGGCCACCAGGAGATAGGCGGCCAGCGTCTTGCGCAGGTCAGCCAGAAAATGGGTGTGGTGCGCGGTGTCCAAGGCCACCAGCACCCGCAAGGTTCGCCGATCGGCAGTGGACGCCAATGGCGACGCTGCGGGGAGTGGCAGGTCTTCCACGACGCCGCGCAGCGCCTGCCCGGCGTGGCTCCACTCCATCAGCCTGCCAGGTGCCAGAGAATCAGCGGGGACGTTCTGCGTCAGCGCCTGTTGGCCATAAATAAGATCGCCCCCCAGCCAGACCTGCACAAACAGCCCCTTGTGGCTGTCCAGCATGTCATCAAGCGCCCCCCTCAAGGCGGCAAGGGTGGCGGCTTCAGCGACGAGTTTTTCTACCAGGTGCACCTTGTCGTGGAGGAATATCCTGTCGAGTTCGACGAAGTGGCGGGCTGTAGCCCAGGCCACCAACACGCCCAGTCCCAGCAGAACCGAGGCCGCCACCAGTGTGAACAGCACGGTCAGCCTTGCGGTCAGGGTCAGGCGCATGGACCTCATCGGGTTTCAGGGCTCTCCAGCACGTAACCCATGCCGCGCACGGTCTGGATCAGCTTCACATCAAAGCCATCGTCCACCTTGGCTCGCAGGCGCCGCACCGCGACTTCGATGACGTTGGTGTCGCTGTCGAAATTCATGTCCCAGACTTGCGATGCGATCAACGAGCGCGGCAGCACTTCGCCCTGGCGGCGCATCAGCAACTCGAGCAAACCGAATTCCTTGGCCGTGAGGTCGATGCGCTTGCCCGCGCGGCTGACCCGGCGGCGCAACAGGTCCAGCTCCAGGTCGTCCACCCGCAGGGTCGTGCTCTCGGCGCCGTTGCGGCCCCGGCGCAGGATGGTCCGCACCCGCGCCAGCAACTCGGCAAACGAGAAGGGCTTGACCAAGTAGTCGTCCGCCCCCAGCTCCAAGCCCTTGACCCGGTCTTCCACCTGGTCGCGAGCCGTCAGGAAGAGCACTGGCATCTGCCGCCCTCGGCTGCGCAAGTTCTGCAGCACCTGCCAGCCGTCCAGCCCCGGCAGCATCACGTCCAGGATCACCAGGTCGTGGTCGCCGTCCAACGCATGGTGCAGGCCGTCCACGCCGTTGGTCACCAGGTCCACGGCGAACCCTGCCTCGCGCAGCCCCTGGCGCAGGTAGTCACCCGTCTTGGGTTCGTCTTCAACGATGAGAATCTTCACGGCAGATCTTCCTGTCCCTCTAGTGTGCCTGGGGTCAAGCAGCCACGGGCGAACATGACACATTTGTAATCTTGTCGACAGGCTGTTGTCGGTGTCACCTGCTCAGAATTCGCCCGTTTGATCTGCATCAATAGGAGCGATTTCGATGAAACATCGATGGCTGAAGAAAACACTGATGCCCATGCTGACGCTGGGTCTGGCGGTGGCGCCCTGGGGCGTTCAGGCGCAAGTTCAGGACGGTGGTGTGCAAGACTGGCGGCAAGCCAATGAGATTGTTGGCCAATATCCCAGAGGCCACGCTGATGTGCTTCGCTGGGAGAAGGCTCAGATGGCAACGCAAGCGGCAACGCAAAGTGCCTCGCCAGAATTTGCACTGCCCTCTGCCCCTGACGCCATTCGCGCGGCCTGGAAAGTCCATCGCGAACTGGCTTCACCTCTGGCTCGTCTGGGGCAGCAGAACGTGGAGCGCATTGCTGCCGGGGCCTGGGGCGAGCTCGACCCCAGCCTGCAGCGCAGGATTGAGGGTGCCGATGAGGTGCTGGAAGTGGCAGCGAACACACGCAAGGCCTGGATCAGCGCCGTGGCCGCCAGACAAACGCTCAAGTCAGTGGAAGACGCCGTGACGGCCGCAGAGGCGGCCGCGGAGCTTGGCCGCCGCATGGTGAGCGTGGGCAACTGGAGCCGCTACCAGCAAGCTCAGGTGGCTCTGGGCGAGTCGTCTGCCCGCATGGAGCTCAAGCGTGCGCGACTGGCAGCCAGCCAGGCCGAACGCGCGCTGCTGAAGTCGATGGGACTTGACACGGTACACAGCAGCGTGGCGTTGCCAGACCGCCTGCCCGACGCCGCAACGCCGATGAGCGACGCTGAACTGCGCGTGCGCCTGGCGGCCATACAAGGCAACTTGCCAGCAGCACAAGGTAGAAAGGCTGGCAATAACGCCATGCAGGCTTACGCAGCCTATGCCGCCAGCCTTGACATCTACCGCAGTTACCGGAACGACGTTCTCAAGCAGCGCGAACTGATAGGGGAGGAAACCCAGCTTCGCTACAACGGCATGCTCGAAAGCGTCTGGGGCCTTCTGGCAGACGTTGGGGCGCGCTCACAGGCCGTGGTGGCCGCCATAGGCGCGCAGCGTGACGCCCTGATCGCCGAGACCGATCTGCAATGGGTGCTGCAAGGCGGCCAGCCTGACGCCTTCGTTGCCCTCGGCGGCGGCGAGCAGGCCGCAGCAGCTGCCGGTCATTGACCGCACATCCGCATCAACACGAGGACTATTACGCATGACAACGAACATTCCCTCCCGGCGGCGCTTCTTCGCGGGCGCCGCAGCATCGGTCGCTGGCTTGGCAGTGGCCCGTTCAGCTCTGGCAGCGCTGCCCGAGCCGGTTATTCAAACCTCTGCCGCTACCGCCGCCCCGCTGATACCGAACACCGGGCGCCCCTATAACCCGGTGGTCACAGTCAATGGCTGGACGCTGCCCTGGCGCATGAACAATGGCGTCAAGGAATTCCACCTGGTGGCCGAGCCGGTGGTGCGCGAGGTGGCACCCGGCTTCGTGGTGAACATGTGGGGCTACAACGGGCAAAGCCCTGGCCCCACCATCGAAGTGGTGGAAGGCGACCGCGTGCGCATCTTCGTGACCAACAAGCTGCCTGAGCACACCACCATTCACTGGCACGGTCAGCGTCTGCCTGCCGGCATGGACGGCGTAGCTGGCTTGAACCAGCCCGCCATTCCTGCTGGCAAGACCTTCGTCTACGAGTTCGAGGCGCGCCGCCCCGGCACCTTCATGTACCACCCGCACGCCGACGAAATGACGCAGATGGCCATGGGCATGCACGGCTTCTGGGTCACCCACCCCAAGACCAAGCACCCGCTGATCAGCGACGTGGACCGCGACTTCTGCTTCCTGCTCAACGCCTTTGACGTGGAGCCCGGTACCCGCACGCCCAAGATCAACACCATGACGGACTTCAACATCTGGTGCTGGAACAGCCGCATCTTCCCGGGGATCGACAGCTTCAATGTGCGCCTGGGCGACCGGGTGCGCCTGCGTGTGGGCAACCTGACGATGACCAACCACCCCATTCACTTGCACGGCCACGAATTCGTGATGACGGGCACCGACGGCGGCCCCACACCCTTGGCGGCGCGCTGGCCCGAGGTCACTGCCGACATCGCTGTTGGACAGATGCGCCAACTCGATTTCATCGCAGACGAGGAAGGTGACTGGGCCATCCACTGCCACAAGAGCCACCACACCATGAACGCCATGGGGCACGACGTGCCAACCATGATCGGTGTGGACCACCGAGGCCTGATTGGCAAGATCCAGAAGGTGGTGCCCGACTACATGCTGATGGGCGAGCGCGGCATGGGCGACATGGAAAGCATGGAAATGCCCATTCCCGAGAACACCGCGCCGATGATGACCGGCCATGGCCAGTTCGGCCCCATCGGCATGGGCGGCATGCTCAGCGTTCTCAAGGTACGCAAGGACCAGAAACCCGGGGACTACAAGGACCCTGGCAACTACACGTTCCCACCTGGCACTGTTGCCCATGAATGGACCGGTGCCACCCCGACCCCGGCCAAGGCAGCTGCGCCCAGCGCACCGGCCAACGCCAAGGCTGTCAAAGGCATGCCGGGCATGTCGCATTGAACCCACTCCCCCTTTTTTCCCCTGCTCCCTCAACCCTGCCAGAAAGACCACGCATGAAGTTCAGCAAATCCTCTACCTTCTTCCTCGCTTCCATGGCTTTGGCCGCATCCACGGCATTCGCCGCAGGCAAACACGCGGGCGGCCATGACAACTCGACCCCAGGTGAACCTGGCATCGCCGCCAACGTCACCCGCACCATCCAGGTGGACGCCGCAGACAACATGCGTTTCACTCCTGGAGATGTGACCGTCAAAAAGGGCGAAACCATCCGTTTCGTCATCAAAAACTCCGGCAAGGTGCCGCACGAGTTCAGCCTTGGCACGGAGCAGGAGTTGAAGGAGCACTACGAAGTGATGAAGAAGTTTCCTGGGATGGAACACGAGGAAGCGAACAAGATTTCACTCAAGCCCGGTCAACAGGGTGAGGTGATATGGCGTTTCACCAAAGCAGGTGTTGTGCACTTCGCTTGCCTGCACGTGGGCCACTACGAGGCAGGCATGAAAGGTCAGGTCAAAGTCGCGGCCCGCTGAGCTGGCACGCCCGACCTGCACAGGATTCAACCATGAAGAACTTTCGCATTTTTCTGAGCGCTGCCGCATTGGCGGCGTCCACCCTTGCCAGCACCCAGGCGTTCGCGCAGATGCCCATGGACCACGGCAAGATGGGCATGGCAGCCCCAGCCGACATGACCGAGGGTGAGGTACGCCGCATCGACACCGGAGCAGGCAAGGTCACCATCAAACACGGCGAGATCAAGAACCTGGACATGCCCCCGATGACCATGGTGTTCACCGTGACCGAACCCGCCATGCTCAGTAATCTCAAGGTCGGCGACAAGGTCCGCTTCGTGGTGGAGCAGCAACAAGGCAAGATGGTCGTCACCCGGATCGTGCCGGCATCCTGAAAGATCGCAGGCGGTCTATGAAGTTTTCGAGTGCCGCCATCATCGTGGTGCATTTCTGGATGCTTTCATACCCAGCGGCGGTCAAGGCAGAGCCCCAGGTGTCTGTCACGAAATGGGGCGAGGGCTATCAAGTCAACGTGCGCATGGAGGTTGCAGGCTCCCATCGTCTTGCGTGGCAGGTTCTGACCGACTATGACAATTTGCCCCGTTTCGTCCCCGGCATGCAGTCGAGCCGCATCGTGAGCGGCCGGGGCGAGCCCATGCTCCTGGAGCAGAAGGGCGAATCGGGTGTTCTGTTCTTCAAAGTCACCACCACGACCGTGTCGCGCATTGTCGAGACACCGGAGAATGAAATCCGTTTCGATCTGGTGAGCGGGAACCTCAAGCGCTTGCGCGGTGCCTGGACCTTGGCGCCGCATGACCATGCGACGGTCGTCGGCTACCGTGCAGAGCTGGTACCGGAGTTCGCTGTGCCCCCACTGATCGGTCCAGCGGTGATGGCCCAGAACGTCAAGACCATGGTCGAGGGCGTGGCACGGGAAATCGAGCGCCGCCAACTGTCCAACCCCACGGAGTAGGCCCATGTACGGTGCCGAACACGGCTTCCTGCTGCACACGGCCTTGATGATCGGCAGCTGGCTGGTCTTTTTTTTGGTCTGTGCGGCACCTTTTGCCCTGGTATTCCTGGCATACCGGATCGGCATACGGCGTGGCAGGTATCTTGAGCGCCGTCAACCGAAGAACGACAACGTGGGCTCCGATGGCGTGACCAGCGATACCTGACACGCTCGCGCCCCGACAGCCGCCCCATCCTGACGAGCGCATGGGGCCACCCAGCCAAGTAACAGAATGGATGCTCCAGTCTCGCCGTGATTCGACATACTTTATGTCAACTTTGGTGCATGCAACCTACTCAGCCCAGCATTCTGGAAATGGTTCGTGAAATGCCAAAAACATCTACCACTGGCCAAAACCTCGTTGAACCGTGCACCACATCAGAATAGGTCTAACGCACCAGCGGCTCCTACCGGCGTGCCTTGTAGCACAGCGATCAAAGGACAAGAGACGTTTTCACTACTGCTGTGGCATTGCTGAAGCAGCCGGGAAAGGACAGACTCTATGCGCTGCAGGTCGGCAATTCGTGCACGCACGTCGGCCAGCCGCAGCCCCGCCAATTCGGCTGCGTCATGGCAATGGGCGCCATCCTCCAGTCTCAGCAGTTGCCCTATCTCGTCCAGCGTAAAGCCGAGTTTCTGAGCAGTTTTCACAAACCGCAGCCTGGCCACATCCACCTGCCGGTAGCGGCGAATACTGCCATAAGGCCGCTGGGGTTCGGCTAACAGGCCTTTGCGCTGATAAAAGCGGATCGTCTCCACATTGACGCCTGCCGCCTCCGCGAAAGCTCCGATGCTCAGGTGGTCCAGATTGTTCGACATGCCGTTTGACTCCGTACTTGACTACGGCCTTAACGTTACCGCATGGAACATAACCCTGAAGAGAAGAACGTGATGACCGGAACGGGAAGCGGCCGAGGTGCGCTGGCCGCTGGAGGTCTGGCGGCGATCCTCGCCTCGACTTGCTGCCTGGGTCCGCTGGTGTTGGTGATGCTTGGTTTCTCCGGCGCATGGATTGGCAACCTCAGCGCACTGGAACCTTACCGGCCCTTGTTCATTGGCGGCGCACTCGTAGCGTTGTTCTTCGCCTGGCGTCAGATCTTTCGCCTCAAAGCCACTTGCATGCCGGACCAGGTCTGTGCGGCCCCCAGGGCGCAGCGAGTCTACAAGACCATCTTCTGCGTGGTGGTGGCTCTAGTCGCCGTGGCCGTGGCGTTCCCCTATGTCCTGCCCCTTTTTTACTGAAAGGAGATCGTCATGAAACGCTTGAGCGCCCTGCTCGCACTGGTTACCGCATTCACGGCACCCGCATGGGCGGCCACGAGTACCGTGACGCTGGCTGTGCCCGGCATGACCTGTGCAGCGTGTCCGATCACGGTCAAGATGGCCATAGCCAAGGTCAAAGGTGTGCATAAGGTCGACGTCAGCTACGAGCAACGGACAGCAGTCGTCACGTTTGACGATGCAAAAACCAGCATTTTCCAACTCACCAAGGCCACCGAAGATGCGGGCTACCCATCCAGCGTCAAGCGCTGAGGCAGCCTGTCTGGACTGAACCAAGGCCATGACCATGACTATTCTTGATGCCACTTGCGACACAAAAGGCTTGCACATCGCCATCATCGGCAGCGGTGGAGCGGCAATGGCCGCTGCACTGAAAGCGACCGAACGAGGGGCGCGAGTAACGCTGATTGAGTGCGGCACCATCGGTGGTACCTGCGTCAACAGCGGCTGCGTACCTTCGAAAATCTTGATCCGTGCGGCCCATATCGCCCATCTGCGGCGCGAAAGTCCTTTCGATGACGGCATGCCCCCCACACCGCCCACGGTCTTGCGCGCACGACTGCTGGCCCAACAGCAGACACGGGTCAATGAACTGCGCCATGCCAAGTACGAGGGCATCTTGGACGGCCATTCGGCGATCACTGTGCTGCAGGGGGAAGCACGTTTCAAGGATGACAAGAGTCTTGCCGTCCGTACAAACGACGGTGACGAACGCACGGTTTTGTTCGACCGCTGCCTGATCGCCACTGGTGCGAGTGCGGCGGTGCCTCCTATCTCCGGGCTCAATGACACACCTTACTGGACGTCAACAGAGGCCCTGGCGAGCGACACCATTCCTGAGCGTCTGGCTGTGATCGGCTCGTCGGCGGTGGCGCTGGAGCTGGCTCAGGCCTTTGCCCGGCTGGGGAGCACAGTGGCCATACTTTCCCGCCACACCTTGTTCTCCAGCGAAGACCCGACCATCGGCGAATCGGTGACAGAGGCGTTTCGCGCCGAGGGCATCGAGGTTCTAGAGCACACTCAAGCCAGAGAGGTCGCTCACACAGACGGCGTGTTTGTCCTGAGAACCGACCAAGGAGAATTGCGCGCCGACCGCTTGCTGGTAGCGACTGGCCGCACCCCCAACACGAGCAGACTCCATCTCGAAGCGGCCGGGGTGGCAGTAAACAAGCAAGGAGCCATCAAGATCGACCCCTGCATGCGTACCAGCACCCCGGGCATTTACGCTGGCGGCGACTGCACCGACCAGCCCCAGTTCGTCTACGTCGCAGCGGCGGCTGGTACACGAGCGGCGATCAACATGACCGGCGGCGAAGCTGCTCTAGACCTGACTGCCATGCCTACCGTGGTGTTCACCGATCCGCAGGTCGCCACCGTGGGCCTCTCCGAGCAGATGGCGCGCCACGCCGGCATCGAATCCGACAGCCGCACGCTCACGCTTGACAACGTGCCGCGAGCGCTCGCCAACTTCGACACGCGAGGCTTCATCAAGGTGGTTGCAGAAATGGGCACGGGGCGGCTCATAGGCGTGCAGGCGGTAGCGCCGGAAGCAGGCGAATTGATTCAGGCAGCTGCGCTGGCCATCCGGAACCAGATGACCGTACAGGAACTGGCCGACCAGTTGTTTCCTTACCTCACGATGGTCGAAGGGCTCAAAATCACGGCACAGACGTTCAGCAAAGATGTTGCCCAGCTTTCCTGCTGCGCCGGTTGAACGAAGGAGGTAGTGGTGGACATCGTCGCACATGGTCTGTGGGCCGCACTGCTGTGCCGTTGGCGAGGCAAGCAACGCCCAATGCCGCGCACTACCACGGCTTGGACGGTTGGCCTGGCCATGGCCCCAGACTTGGTGCAACTCACGCCCATTGTCGTTGGCGCACTGGTGTTACCTGAGGGCTGGTCGAGGTTGCAAGCATATTTCCATGCGCTGCCGCACTACCAGCCGGTATTGCCCCCCGTGGTCGAGGCACTCATGCACCACCTGCACTGCACCATGCACAGTGCAGTCGTCGCCAGCGTGGTGACTTTTGTTGTCTTCAAATGGAAGGGCCATTTCTGGTGGCCGCTGGTAGGCTGGTGGCTTCATATCGGGATCGACGTCTTTACCCACTCAGCCGACTTCTATCCTTCTCCGGTCTTGTACCCTTTCACGCGAGATGGCTTTGACGGACTGGCGTGGAACACACCCTGGTTTTCGTGGCTCAACTACGGTGCGATCGCCCTCCTGTGGCTATGGTTGAGCCGCTCCAGAAAACCCCAGAATGGCTTGGATGCTTGAGCACCCGGTTGTCAACTACCGTTACCATTCACCCGTGCGCATCGTCACCATCGTCCTGTTTTGCCTTGGCTTAATTTTTCAAAGCCAAGCAGGCGCAGCGTTGCCTCAACATCCGTGCCCCATGGAGGCCCAGGCAGCCTGGGATATGGCGGATGGCTCGGACGATGGCTGTTGCAACGATGCAGCCACTGCGCTGGCTACCGGCATGCTGTGCAAGACCGACGCTCCATGCGCATCCACGAGTGTGGGCATCTTGCCCCCGAGTGGTTTGTCCCACACCTCCTTGCCAAGCTGTTCCCCTCTGGCAGCGTTTCCGACTCAGCGCTATACCAACGCACCGTCTGCGGTCTGGCGCCCTCCCTCTCTCGGCTGATTCCATGTAACTGCGACTCGCTGGCCCATTGGGTTGGCGGCCTCATTGCCTGCGCGTGATCCATCGTGCGGGACTCACCTCGCATGGAGTTGGCATATGCCATTGTTTTCTCATCATTGGGGGCGAACGCCCCTGTCTGCTGCCGTTCTTTCGCTCCTTTTCACCGGTGTTGCCGCTGCGCAAGCGGCGCCATCCACGTTGACGTTGGACGCGGCTTTGGATGCCGCGCAGGCGCGATCCAAATCACTTCAAGCCCAGGATGCTGCCATCCATGCGGCCCGGGAGATGGCCGTTTCGGCGGGTCGTCTGCCGGACCCGGCGCTGAAGCTTTCGGTCGATAACCTGCCCATTGAAGGCCCCATGCGCTGGAGTTTGACCAAAGACTTCATGACCCAGCGTTCGGTCGAGTGGATGCAGACCTTCACGGGGTCTGCAAAGCGCCGAGCCCGAAGCGTTCGCTACGAGCGCGAAGCCGAGACAGCTTCCTCGCTGCGTGTCATGCAAAAGGCCAGGCTGCGGGCTCAAACCGCCAGTGCCTGGCTGGACCGCTATTTCCAGGAACAACAACTCAGCCTGTTGCAACAGCAACGCGACGCATACAGCCGGATCACCGAGGCGGTGGAGTCCGCCTACAGAGGCGGACGCTCCAACCAGGAAGACGTGCTCGAAGCACGCGCGGCTGTAGCACGTATTGACGATCGCGTGCACGAGGCACGATCCGATCTGGCCAATGCGCAAGCATTTCTGCGACGCTGGGTGGGAGAAGTCGCAACTCAACCACTGGGCTCACCACCCAGGCTTGATCGCATCCGCACATCCGCGCAGCAACTCACCCTACAGGTGAATCTGCACCCAGACATTACCGTGCTGGATGCGCGCGAGCGCGCCGCACTGGCTGAAGCGGACGTTGCCAAGCACGAGAAACAAGCCGACTGGAGCTGGTCATTGATGTACAGCAAACGTGGGGGCTCATTCGGCGACATGGTGTCGCTGGGTGTTTCTATTCCGTTGCAGTGGGACCAGGCGAACAAGCAAGATCGCGAACTGACCGCGAAACTGCAGCAGCTTGAGCAAATCAGGCTGGAACGCGAAGAGTTGCGACGCGAGCGTCTTTTCGAGCTGCAGCGGTTGATCAGCAACTGGCAAGGTGGCTTGGCCCGCTTGGCGGAGTACGACGCCACCCTGATCCCGCTGGCTACAGATCGTGTCACCGTCATGGAGGCGGCCATCCGCGGTGGAAAGGCGCCGCTGGCTGCTGTGCTCGACGCACATGGCAGGGTCATCGACACCCAATTGGAGCGGGTACGCATCGAAAGGCAAACCGCCGCATGGTGGGCCGAACTTGAGTTTCAGATTCCTCAGGAGTCCAGACCATGAACCAAAAAACCTTTTTGACCGTTCTGCTGACGGTCGGCGCATTAGGCACAAGCGGCTTTGGTCTGTACCGGCTGGGCTTGTACAACGGCATGACACAAGCTTCCCAAGCAGCACCTTCAGCACCAGAGGGTTCTGGCACTGATCCGTCAGCCTGGGGCATACCGGAGGGCGAGGCGGCCACCCGGCGCCACATCGAAACCGGGCTCAAGGCAGGTGACGTCGATCCCGTCACGGGGCGCCGCATTCTGCATTACCACGACCCCATGGTGCCAGGCCAGAAATTCGAAGTCCCAGGCAAATCACCTTTCATGAACATGATGCTGGTGCCCGCCTACTCAGGTGCCCAGGGGGCAGACAGTGGCACGGTCTCCATCAGCGCGCGGACGCAGCAGAACCTCGGCCTGCGCACTGGCGAGGTGGTTGTAGGTCTGCTCAAACCCGAGGTGTCGGCGGCGGGCACGGTGGCCTGGAACGAACGTGGAGAGTTTGTGGTGCAGGCTCGCGCCACGGGTTTTGTCGAGAAACTTCATGTGCGAGCAGTGATGGACCGCGTTGGCAAAGGCCAGCGGTTGCTTGATCTGTATGTGCCTGAGTGGGTTTCAGTACAGGAGGACTACCTGGCTGCCAGACGCTTGCAGGGCAACGGGCTGGAAACGCTGGCCGACGCGGCCCGCCAGCGCATGCGCCAAGCCGGTATGAGCGATGCGCATATTGCCCAGGTGGAGCGAACGGGGCAGGTCCAGGCCCGCATGACCTTGACTGCTCCAGCGAACGGTGTGGTCACCGAGCTGTCAGTGCGTGACGGGGCCACCGTGATGCAGGGCGCACCGCTCATGCGGATCAACGAGTTGACAACTGTCTGGGTGCAGGCGGAAGTGCCCGAAAGCCAATCGGCGGCGGTTGCAGAGGGTGCCCAGGTCACCGCCTCGACGCCTGCCCTGCCTGGTGAGGTGTTTCGAGGCACGGTGCAAGCCCTGTTGCCCGAGGTGGACCCCGCCACTCGAACGCGCAAAGCCCGCATGGTCCTGGCCAACCCGGGCGGCAAACTGGTGCCGGGCATGTTCGTTCAGATGACCCTGGGGGCGGGATCACCCAAACCAGCGCTGCTCGTGCCCGCTGAGTCGCTGGTGCGCACGGGCAAGCGAACGCTCGTGATGTTCGTTGAGGACGGGTCGTACCGCCCGGTCGAGGTGCAGGTGGGCCGCGAACAGAACGGCCAGGCCGAAATCCTGTCGGGCCTGATACAGGGGCAGAAAATCGTGCTGTCCGGGCAGTTCCTGATCGACTCCGAAGCCAGCCTCAAAGGCGTGGAAGCGCGCCTGTCCGCAGCCCCTGCACCGGGCCCTGGCAACGCAGCGCCACCAACCTACCGCACAACGGCCCGGGTTGAGGCTGTGGCGGGCAAGACCCTCACGCTCACCCATCCAGAAATCCCAGCCCTCAAGTGGCCTGGCATGACGATGGACTTCGAGCTGGCCGCAGGCCCTGCTGGCCCCACACCACCGGTGGGCAGCGAAATCGAGTTCGAATTCCGCATGCGGGAGGACAAGGCGCCGCTGATCGTACAGTGGCGCACGCGCCAAGGCAAAGCGACGGGGGGCACACAATGATCGCCCGCCTGATCCAATGGTCCATCGCCAACCGTTTCCTGGTGTTGATCGCCACCGTACTGCTCGCTGCGTGGGGCGTGGTCTCGCTGGTTCGCACCCCACTCGACGCTCTGCCCGACCTGTCGGACACGCAGGTCATCATCCGCACCAGCTGGCCGGGCCAGGCCCCGCAACTGGTCGAGAACCAGGTCACCTACCCGCTGACGACGACCATGCTGTCGGTGCCTGGGGCGCGGGCCGTGCGTGGTTTCTCGCTCTTCGGAGACAGTTACGTCTACATCCTGTTCGAGGATGGCACCGATCTCTACTGGGCGCGCTCGCGGGTGCTGGAATACCTTAACCAGGTGCAGTCGCGCCTGCCCGCCGGCGCCACCTCGGCCCTGGGGCCGGACGCGACCGGGGTAGGCTGGATTTACCAGTACGCGCTGATCGACAAGTCCGGCCAGCACGACCTGAGCCAGTTGCGCAGCCTGCAGGACTGGTTCCTCAAGTTCGAACTGAAGACCTTGCCCGGAGTCGCCGAAGTGGCCACGATTGGAGGCATGGTGCGCCAGTACCAGGTGGTGGTCGACCCGGACCGGCTGGCCGCCTACCGCGTCACACACGACGAGGTGATCGAGGCAATCCGCCGCGCCAACCAGGAAGCGGGCGGCTCGGTGCTGGAGATGGGTGAGGCCGAGTTCATGGTGCGCGCCTCCGGCTATCTGCAAACGCTGGACGATTTCCGCGCGGTGCCGCTGCGGACCACCGAGGCCGGTGTGTCCGTGCTGCTGGGCGACGTGGCTCATGTGCTGATCGGCCCGGAGATGCGGCGCGGCGTCGGGGAGCTGGATGGCGAGGGCGAAGCCGTGGGCGGCGTGATCGTCATGCGCTCCGGCGAAAACGCGTTGACCACCATCGAAGCGGTCAAGACCAAGCTGGCCACGCTCAAGCAAAGCCTGCCGCCAGGGGTGGAGATCGTGCCCACCTATGACCGATCGGCGCTCATCGAGCGGGCCATCGAAAACTTGAGCCACAAACTCGTCGAGGAGTTCATCGTCGTGGCGGTGGTCTGCGCGCTGTTCCTGTTCCACCTGCGCTCGGCCCTCGTGGCCATCGTTTCTCTGCCGCTGGGCATCCTGGCGGCCTTCATCGTCATGCACCTGCAGGGCGTGAACGCCAACATCATGTCGCTGGGGGGCATTGCCATTGCCATCGGTGCGATGGTTGATGCGGCGGTGGTGATGATCGAGAACGCCCACAAGCATCTGGAACAATGGGACCACGACCATCCCGGACAAGAGCTGCGTGGCGACATCCGCTGGCGGGTGATCGGCAACGCTGCAGCCGAGGTGGGCCCGGCGCTGTTCTTTTCACTGCTCATCATCACCCTGTCATTCGTACCGGTGTTCACGCTGGAGGCGCAAGAGGGGCGGCTGTTCTCTCCCCTGGCCTTCACCAAAACTTACGCCATGGCCGCTGCGGCAGGCCTGTCGGTGACGCTGGTGCCGGTGCTGATGGGCTATTTGATCCGCGGCCGCATTCCCAGCGAGAACAGCAATCCGCTCAACCGTGCGCTGATCAAGGCCTACCGCCCACTGCTGGACACGGTGTTGCGTTTTCCCCGAATGGCCATCACGGCGTCCGTGCTGCTCTTCGCAGTCAGCCTGTGGCCCCTGCTGCACCTGGGCAGCGAGTTCATGCCACCGCTGGATGAAGGTGACCTGCTGTACATGCCCACCGCTCTGCCCGGTCTGTCGACCAGCAAGGCGGCGCAATTGCTCCAGCAAACCGACCGGCTGATCAGAACTGTCCCGGAAGTTGCCAGCGTTTACGGCAAGGCGGGCAGCGCAACGACGGCGACCGATCCGGCCCCCATCGAGATGTTCGAAACCGTCATCCAGTTCAAACCGCGCAGCGAATGGCGTCCGGGAATGACGCCAGAGAAGATCGTGGAGGCGCTGGACCGGACCGTGCAAGTCCCTGGGCTGACCAACATCTGGGTTCCCCCCATCCGCAACCGCCTGGACATGCTGGCCACCGGCATCAAGAGCCCGGTCGGGGTCAAGGTCCTGGGCAGCGACCTCGCGGTCATCAACCAGCTCACCAGCCAAGTGGAGCAAGCGGTGAAGCAGGTGCCCGGTGTGACCAGCGCGTTCGCCGAACGGTTGACCGGCGGACGCTATGTGGCCGTGGACATTCAGCGGGAACGGGCTGCCCGCTACGGGCTGAATGTTGCCGACGTGCAGTCGGTAGTGGCCAGTGCCGTGGGTGGGATGAACATCAGCGAGACCATCGAGGGCCTGCAGCGCTACCCCATCAACGTGCGTTACCCGCGCGAGGTACGCGACTCGCTGGACCGTTTGCGCGGATTGCCCATCGTGACCCCGCGCGGGCAGCGGCTGGTGCTCGCCGACGTGGCCGACATCCGCATCGAGGACGGCCCGCCCATGCTGCGCAGTGAAAACGCCCGCCTGGCAGGCTTCGTCTATGTCGATCTGCGGGGCCGCGATTTGGGCACCGCCGTGCGCGAAATGCAGAAGGCCGTGGCCGAACAGGTGACATTGCCTGCAGGCTACTCGGTGTCGTGGTCAGGACAGTTTGAGTTCCTGGAACGTGCCAGTGCGAAGTTGAAGCTGGTGGTGCCCTTCACGCTGCTCATCATCTTTGTGCTCCTGTACCTGACGTTCAAGCACATTGCTGAAGCCCTGCTGCTGATGGCCACCCTGCCCTTCGCCCTGGCCGGCGGCGTGTGGCTGCTGTACGCACTGGGCTACAACCTGTCGGTCGCCGGGATCGTCGGCTTCATCGCGCTGGCGGGCGTGGCGGCGGAGTTCGGCGTGATCATGCTGCTGTACCTCAAACAAGCATGGGCAGCGCGCGTCGACCAGAACCAGACCAGCGACGCCGACCTGCTCGACGCCATCCGCGAGGGCGCGGTGCTGCGCGTGCGGCCCAAGGCGATGACGGTGGCGGTCATCCTGGCGGGGCTGCTGCCCATCATGTGGGGCAGCGGCACCGGCAGCGAGGTGATGCAGCGTATTGCCGCCCCCATGGTGGGCGGCATGGTCACCGCGCCACTGCTGTCGATGTTCGTCATTCCCGCGGCGTACTATCTGATGCACCGGTCCCGCCGGCAAGCACACTGTTGCAGCGCCGAAGAAAAGGAAAGCGGTCGTCTAGCAAATTTATGACAATTTTGTAATCCAGCGGTCATGTTCAAGTGACCCTTGCAGGCATAAAGTGAAGTCACTGGCATACACCACGCGTCATGGGGACGCAGTGGTGGCGCCACACTGGCCACGGCCGGTGGAATTTGTCTGGAAAGGACTTCACCATGAATGCCTCAAAACCCCTGGCCTTGGCCATGCTCATCGGCATCGCGACGTTCTCCGCCTCGGCCCAAACGGCCGCCGAGCATGCACAACACCACCCCGACGGAGCGGCCGCACCTGCCCAAGCCGCGCCAGCCACGCCAGAGCAACAGATGTCTGCCATGGACAAGCAACTGCAACTCATGCGTGACATGAGCCGCAAACTGGCCGACGCCAAGACCCCGCAGGAGCGGCAGGCCATGATGGCCGAACACCAGAAGACTATGCAAGACAGCATGAAGATGATGGGGCAAATGCAAGGCATGCCCATGGGAGGTATGGGCATGATGAGTGGCCCGATGATGATGGGGGGAGCAGGAATGCCCGGTGGTTCGGCGACTCCTCCATCTACAGCAGCAAGCGGTGCAGCGGCGCCTGCCCCTGGTATGGGGCCGCAGATGATGGGCCAGATGATGCAGCGCCATACCCTGATGGAAAAGCGCATGGACATGATGCAGGCCATGATGCAGATGATGATGGAGCGAGACATCGGCAAGCGTTGAGCGCCAATGGCGCAGGAGGGCCCCATGAACTCACCAAAAAAAAACAACGAAGGGCACACCCCGCTTTGGCGCAGGCCGCTTGCCCTGGCCTGGGCAGCGGCGGCGGTGATTGCGGTGTTTTACCTGCTGCGGGAACATTGGGGGCATGTGCTGGGCTGGTGGCCTTACCTGGTGCTGATGCTTTGCCCGCTGATGCACTTGCTTCATGGGCATGGAGGACACCACTCCCGCCACGGCCACAAGAAGGACAGCGCCTGAACCATGGACCACACCCACCACCACCATCACGCCGGCCATCACCCTCACACAGCAGAGGGCGCCGAGCCTTCGCTGGCATCGCCGCCGTCGGCTGCGGGCACCGTGTACACCTGCCCCATGCATCCGGAGATTCGCCAGGACCACCCTGGCACTTGCCCCAAGTGCGGCATGACGCTGGAACCGGTGATGCCTTCCCTGGACGACGAGGAAGACCCCGAACTGCGTGACTTCCAGCGGCGCTTCTGGTGGACCTTGCCCCTGACCGTGGCGGTCACCTTTTTGGCCATGGCGGGGCACCGCGTGCCGGGCTTGGACATCGGCGTGCAAACCTGGCTGGAACTGGCGCTGTCGCTGCCCATCGTGCTGTGGGCGGGCATGCCCTTCTTCAAACGGGGCTGGCAATCGGTGGTGAACCGCAGCCCCAACATGTGGACGCTGATCGGCCTGGGCACCGGTGCAGCTTTTGTCTACAGCGTGGTGGCCACACTGGCGCCCGGGGTGTTCCCCGCGTCGTTCCTGTCGATGGGGCGCGTGGGGGTGTACTACGAGGCGGCGGCTGTGATCATCTCGCTGACATTGCTGGGGCAGGTGCTGGAGTTGAAGGCACGCTCGCAGACGTCGGCCGCGATCCGTTCGCTGCTGGGCCTGGCGCCCAAGACGGCACGGCGCATCCGGCCTGACGGCGGGGAAGAAGACGTGCCACTGGCGCACGTTCACATTGGAGACTTGCTGCGTGTGCGCCCCGGTGAGAAGGTCCCCGTGGACGGTGCCGTCGTAGAGGGCGCGAGCGCCGTGAATGAGTCGATGCTCACGGGGGAACCCCTGCCCGTGAGCAAACAGCCGGGCGACCAGCTGATTGGCGCAACCCTCAACACCAGCGGCGCCCTGGTGATGCGGGCGGAGAAAGTCGGCTCGGCCACGGTGCTGTCGCAAATCGTGCAGATGGTGGCCCAGGCACAGCGCTCCAGGGCCCCCATGCAGCGCATGGCCGATCAGGTGGCAGGCAAGTTTGTGCTCGCGGTCGTGGCTGTCGCGGTGGCCACCCTGCTGGCCTGGGGGTTCTTTGGCCCTGAACCAAGCTGGGTGTTTGGCCTCATCAATGCCGTGGCGGTGCTCATCATCGCCTGCCCATGTGCCCTGGGCCTGGCCACGCCCATGTCCATCATGGTTGCCACCGGCAGGGGCGCCACGCAGGGCGTGCTGTTCCGGGACGCCGCCGCCATTGAAAACATGCGCAAGGTGGACACCCTGATCGTTGACAAGACCGGCACGCTGACAGAAGGCAAGCCCGCATTCGAGCGGGCCGTGGCGGCGCTGGGCCACACCGAAAGCGACGTTCTGCAACTGGCAGCCAGCCTGGACCAAGGCAGCGAACACCCGCTGGCGGAGGCGATTGTGCGCACAGCCCGGGAGCGGGGATTGACTCTTTATTCCGCAGGCCAGTTTGAATCGGCGTCTGGCATTGGCGTGACGGGCGTTGTCGATAGCAAACGGCTGGCCCTGGGCAACACCGCCTTGATGGAGCGGGAAGGCGTGGACGTTTCGGGTCTGCATGAGCAAGCGGAGGCGCTGCGGCAAACAGGCGCCAGCGTGATGCACCTGGCCGTAGATGGGCGTCTGGCGGGCTTGTTGGCGGTGTCTGATCCGGTCAAGGCCAGCACGCCCGAGGCGCTGGAAACCCTGCACCAAGCGGGCATCCGCGTCATCATGGCCACGGGTGATGGCCGGACCACCGCGCGCGCGGTGGGCGCTCGCCTGGGCCTGGACGAGGTGCATGCCGAGGTGAAACCAGCCGACAAGCTCTACCTTGTAGAACGCCTTCAAGCCGAGGGAAAGGTCGTCGCCATGGCGGGCGACGGCATCAACGACGCACCGGCCTTGGCCAAGGCCGATGTTGGCGTGGCCATGGGCACAGGCACCGACGTGGCCATGAACAGCGCCCAGGTGACGCTCGTGAAGGGCGACTTGCGCGGCATCGCCGTGGCACGGGGGCTGTCGGTGTCCACGGTTCGTAACATGAAGCAGAACCTGTTGTTTGCGTTCCTGTACAACGCGCTGGGCATACCGGTGGCGGCAGGCGTTCTGTTCCCGTTCACGGGCTGGCTGCTCTCGCCATTGATCGCTGCACTGGCCATGAGCCTGAGTTCAGCCTCGGTCATTGGCAACGCCCTGCGGCTGTCGAAGACGTCACCTTCTGCTCATGGTGATGTAAGGCAGTGAATTTCAGAATGAACCGGTCACCCACTCAGGGTTACAACCTTCTGAACACAATGAAAGGCCAACACCATGGCACCGAATTTTTTAAAGACTGCTTTTCGGGCATTGAGTGCCTGTGGTTTGTCTCTTACCATTCAAGCCGCCTGGGCAGACCCATCGGGCTTCGTTTACACCGCCAATGAACGCGATGGATCGATAAGCGAGGTCCATTTGGACAGCAGCCAAGTCCGTACAGTCAAGGTCAATATCGCACCCCATAACGTTCAGGTCTCACCCGATGGCTCCACCCTGCTTGCGGTGGGCGTCTCGGCACACAGCGCGCATCATGGAGCGAGCTCTTCAGGCCAATTGCTCCTGCTCAATACCGCCAACCTTAACGCGCCACCAGTGGCTGTACCAGCCGGGGAGCACCCGGCACATGTGGTGACTGATGCGACAGGCGAACGCGCCTTCGTGTCGGACTCTGGCGCCAATGTGGTCAGGGTCATCAACCTGAAGCAGCGGGCCGAGCAAGCAAGGATTCCCACTGGCGACTATCCCCATGGCTTGCGGCTGAGTCCCGATGGCCGAACCCTGTACGTTGCCAACATGAAGGGAGGCACAGTTTCGGTGATTGACGTTGTGACCCTGCAGGAAACCCAGCGCATACCCGTGGGCCAAGGGCCGGTTCAGGTAGGGTTTTCGGCGGACGGCAAGCAGGCCTATGTGGCGCTGAGCCGGGAGAACCGTCTTGGCTTGATCGACACGGCAAAACACCGCTTGAGCGGCAAGGTCGCCGTGGGACTCACGCCAATCCAGATGATGGCCGCGCGAGATGGAACCGTCTATGTGGCCAACCAGGGCAGTGGCCAAAAACCGTCAGACCAAGTGTCCGTGATCGACCCGTCCAAGTCAAAGGTGATCAAGACATTGGTGACGGGCCCGGGTGCGCATGGCGTTGCCGCAAGCGCTGACGGCGCGTATGTGTTCGTAACCAACATTGAGGCGGGCACCTTGTCCGTCCTAGACGTCGCCTCGCGCCAGGTGATCGGCCATCACAAAGTGGGCGCAGGCCCCAACGGCGTTAGCTACGTACAAGCGCGATGAGGTGCACCCACCTCTCGACCCAACCAGCCATTCAAGGAGGTACGGGCTTATTTCACACGCTTGATATCACTGTAAGTACCGCCAGTTCGCAGCACCAACTTAACATCTGCCTGCCCTCGGTTGCGCCAGAACCACCCGTGGTTGCCGGTGAAGGCCGCGACCAGTTCACCATCGTCAGCAGGCACGGCGCGCCCTTTTTCGTAGCTGATGGAGCGCCCGCCACCATCGCCGTGGGTATCGTAGTTCACCACCCCGCCTTGCACCGCCCAGGAATAGGTGGCTTTCTCGCCCTCCCGCATCCGTAGCTTCACCTCGGTGCCCTCCCCGGGTTTCAGGGTTATGGACATATCGTCCCGCCACTGCTGGCCAGCAGGCTTCGCCACCACATCGACCGCTGCAGGCACTGCAACGGGTGCGGGCAGTGGCGCAGGAGGTGACTGTTCGGTGGCCCCGGCCTGCGGAGTTGCAGCGGTTGCGTTCGCCGCAGCCAGCGCGTCAGCGTCCGCTTCCGCCGTCAGCCGCGTCTTGATCTCGCCCATCTCGGTCAAGCCCAAGGCCCGGCCGATGCCTGTGGGGTCGACGCCGTACTCGGAAGGCAGTACCAGGGTGTAGAGCAGGACGACCGCGGAAACGGCCGCAATGATGGTGGAGCGCACGAGCTGACGGGTCGAGGGTAGTTCGGCTCGGGAGGGAATGTCAGTGTTGTACATGGTGTTCAAACTCGAATTCACTGGGAAACAAAGTAGCCCGTCAGTTGCATGCCCACCAGGATGAACCCGGCGGACATCATGACCACGTTGGCGCTGTAGGCGTGACGCACGAAGCCAGCGGTGCGGCGCCAGTAGCCGATGCCGATCAGGATCACGGACAAAGCGAGCAGCTGTCCAATCTCCACACCGACGTTGAACGCTAGTAGGTTGGGCACCAGGCCATCGCGGGAGATCTCGTACTCCTGGATCTTGGTGGCCAGGCCAAAGCCGTGGATCAGGCCGAAGACCAGGGTGGCCACCTTCGTGTTGGGCTGCACCCCGAACCAGCGCTGAAACGCTCCCAGGTTGTCCAGCGCCTTGTAGACCACCGAGAAGCCGATGACCGCGTCGATCAGGTAGCTACTGATCCCGATGTTGTAGTAGACCCCCAGCACCATGGTGGTGGAGTGCCCGATGGCAAACAGGCTGACATAGACCGCAATGTCCTTGAGCTTGTAGAGGAAGAAGATGACCCCGAACAGGAACAGGATGTGGTCGTAGCCGGTGGCCATGTGCTTCGCACCCAGATAGGTGAAGGGCAAGAGGTGCACCCCGGAGATTTCCTGGATGTACCCCTTGTCGCCTTGAGTCACGGCATGGGCAAAGGCTTCGGTGGATGTGAACAGAAGAAGAACCAGAACCAGCGAGGTGGCCATGGCGGGGCCCGGCCGCGCCCATGGCGAGGCACGCAGCCGGTCAAACGTGAGGTTGAGCATCAAAACTCCAACAAGGAAATGGGGATGCCCCAGGCTGAGCAGCAGTCTGGGATCAAGGGAACCGGACAGTGTCAGGAACGTGGTGGTCGCTCAAGGCCATCAAGCAATGGCTTGGTTCCCGGGTGGTCGGGGTGCTCCAGCCATACGGCCGCGACCTCGTTCAAGTCCGGCAACCCCACGGGCAAGGCATGGGCGTGATCGTGGGAGTGATCGCCCGCGTGGTGTGCGTGACGGATGTCGGACGCAGAAATGTCGTCCTCATGGCTGTGGCCATGCCCGTCGTCCATTGACAAGGATTCAGCATGGTTCAGCGCCGCGAAAGCTGCTGTCCCGTGCGACCGTGCCATGCCCCAGGGCGTGAGCAGGGCGCCGAACAACATGACCAATGCGATCCCCAAGGCCGCAGCACGCCCCTTTGTCAACGACAGAGGGTGCCGAAACCATGAGCAGCGGACGTGGATCATCGAGGGGAATTCGAGTCGGTAGATTTATTGTAACCTCCGGGGGAGGTTACACTGAGTCTCCACAAGGTCAATCACCATGCACAGCCATGACACCCACCCTGCCGTGATTAAACGCCTGCGTCGCGCTGGAGGACACCTGGCAAGCGTCGTGAAAATGCTTGAAGATGGCAAACCCTGCCTTGACGTTGTCCAGCAATTGCAAGCCGTGGAGAAAGCCATCACCCAGGCAAAAAAGACATTGATTCAGGACCACCTGAGCCATTGCCTGAACCACATGGTGGACGCCCAGAGCCAGACGCAGCCTGACTCCCTGGACGAGTTCCGTCAGATCACCAAGTACCTATGAACACCAGTGTCTGGTTCGCACTGGGTGCCGCCGCCTTGTTCGGTGTGAGCACTCCCCTGGCCAAGCTTTTGCTGGGCTCGGTATCACCGGTGCTGCTGGGTGGCCTGCTGTACCTGGGCAGTGGGGTCGGTCTGATAGCGGCTCGGTGGTGGCGTGACAAAGGCTGGCAGATCACGGGGCTGCATCCGGGCGAGTGGCCCTGGCTCGCTGGCGCCATCATCTTTGGAGGCGTCCTGGGACCCGTGGCGCTGATGCTGGGCCTCCAACGCACCGCAGGATCAACAGCATCCCTGCTCCTCAATCTGGAAGCCGTGTTGACAGCGGTGCTGGCCTGGGTAGGTTTCCTTCGGGCAGTTCAGGCCCGAGACGTCCACACCCAAGGTTTCACGGCTCCAGCGGTCGTTGCGGGTGGGGGTGAAGTTGGTGCACACGGGCTGGACGAATCTGTCTGCACACTGCCCAAAAGATGAGCAGCTTCACTGGACGGCTTGCAAATCAACGGTTTGTACCACTTTGCCGTGGCTTATCCACAGGGATGCCCACGGTAAATGGGGACGAGTGAGTGTGTTTGCCCCACCCAAAAGAAACCCGGCCAAGGCGCTGTGCGCCCGGCCGGGTTGAAGACGTGCCAGGCACGCCCCCGCTCAGGGAGGTGAAACGGGGCTGGTTGAAGCCAGCCCTGTGAATCTAACAGCAATTGGCTCGGGTGGGTGTCGACCGCTCGAAGTCGTGTTGATCAGCCCGTATTGCAGCCTGGAGGTTTCTGCGTATCGGTTTTTGATCCGAAGGCGGTGTAATATCAACTCAATTTCGTTGAGTTTCACTTCTTTCCTGCCTCACTGATTCTGCCCATGCCCGTCAAACCGATATCTGCTGAACTGCAGGCCCTGCGCCGCCAGAACGCCTTGTCGCTGTTCGTGCGCTGGCGTCTCCAAGAGATTGCCGAGGGTCGCGGTGGTGGCGACAAGGCTTTTGCCGAAGCCGTGGGCATCGACAACGCCCACTGGAGCCGCCTGAAGGCTGGCACGCCGCTGGGGCCGAAGTTGGCCCGCCGTCTGGAGGCCGCCTGCGGGGTGGAGGCCGGTTGGCTGGACCAGTCGCACGATGGGGTGACGCAAGCACCGTGTGCCGATGCTGCGCGTGCGGATGGCACACCCCAGTGGACGGACGTCGAGCCGTTGGAGGGCCCGGCGCGCCATGTGCTGCTGCAAGCCCTGGGGCCCAAGGCCGCTTTGGAGATGCCCTGGATGCTGCACAGCACCCCTGCTGGGTTCCCCTCCCCGGCGGCTGACTTTGAAGTGAACCGGGTGGACCTCGCTGAGATGCTGGCGTTGGACGAGCCTTATTGCTTCATGACCCGTGTGCGGGGTCAGTCCATGGTCGATGAAGGCATCCATGACGGTGACCTGGTGGTGGTCAACCGGTCGCTGACGCCCAAGCATGGCGATATCGTGGTGGCTGTGGTGGACAACGAGCTGACGCTCAAGACCCTGTACCAGAAGGATGGACTTACCAAGCTGGTGGCAGCCAACCCCGCTTTTCCGGACATCGTGCTCAAGGATGGACAGACCTTGACGGTCTGGGGTGTGATGACCGCCTGTGTGAAGCTCTTCGGCCGCAAGATTTGAGGGGCTGTAGCCATGGGGGTTGCTGTCTCATCGCCTTCGGTGTTTGCCTTGCTCGATGGCAACAACTTCTACTGTTCGTGCGAGCGGGTGTTTGACCCTTCCCTGAACGGTCGGCCGATGGTGGTGCTGTCCAACAACGACGGCTGTGCGATTGCCCGTTCTGACGAGGCCAAAGCCCTGGGGATCAAGATGGGGGCGCCCTGGTTTCAGATCCGGCACCTGGAGCAGACAGCCGGCCTGAAGGCGTATTCGGCCAACTTCGAGTTGTACGGGGACATGAGCCACCGGATGATGACGATGGCGGATAGCTTGGGCTGTTGGCAGGAGCTTTACAGCATCGACGAGTGTTTCCTGGACATGACGGGCATCCCGGACGCCACCGAGCGGGCGCGGCGCAAGCAGGCGGAGATCCTGCAGGGCATAGGCATCCCCACCTGCATCGGCATCGCCCACACCAAAACCCTAGCCAAGCTGGCGAACCACATCGCCAAGTCGGCCGACCGCAAGCCGGGCAGCTATCCGCGTCAATTGGGCAAGGTGTGCAACCTGGTGGAGATGACGGATAAGCAGCGGGACTGGTTGTTCAAGCGCACCGAGGTGGGTGAGGTCTGGGGCGTGGGTCCACGGATCGCCAGGCAGTTGCAGGCCGGGGGCGTGCACACCGTGCTGGACCTGAAGCGGCTGGACCCGGCGACCGCCAAGCGCAGCTGGTCGGTTGTGCTGGAGCGCACGGTACGAGAACTCAATGGCATCGCCTGCCTGGAGCTGGACGATCAACCCGCGCCGAAGCAGGAGATTGCGTGTACCCGCAGTTTTGGAGAGAAGGTCACGGAGTTGGTCGAACTTAGGCAAGCGGTGACGGAGTTTGCCAGCCGGGCGGCGCAGAAGCTGCGGGGTCAAGGCAGCCTGGCGGGCGCGGTGCTGGTGTTTGTGCGTACCAGCCCGTTTCGACCCAACGATGCGCAGTACGCCCGCTCCATCACCATGCCCTTGCGGCTGCCGAGTTCGGACACGCTGCGGATCACGGACGCCGCGTTGCGCGGGTTACAGGCGATCTTCCGGCCGGGATTCAACTACGCCAAAGCGGGGGTAATGCTGCTGGACTTGCAGACCAGGACGGCGGGCCAACAGGAGCTGGACCTGGGGGACGATGCGCGGGACACCGAGGTGCGCAACGGGCGCTTGATGGCGGCGCTGGATGCGCTCAACGACCGCTACGGCAAGGGCACGCTCAAGCTGGGTTCGGCGCTGGTCGAGCTGCGGGACGCGGGGCAGCGCAGCCGCTGGGTGATGAAGCAGGAGCGGCGCTCACCGAGGTACACAACTCACTGGAAGGAGTTGATGATAGTGGGGTGAGGACTGGTCTTCTGATCGGGGGCTAACACCGGCCAGAAGCAGCCAATCAACTACGGGGGTCACTTGGTAGCGGCAGGAATTCCGCCATCGACCGACGATGATTTGGGACAACTGAAGTGTGCGGGAACGCTTGAGATTCACTTGCCACCTCAGGCAGGTTGTCCTCCTGCAACCCTGTACATCCGCTCACATCCCTTGGTTTTTTTGTTGCATCCAGTCTGCATCCTCTTGAATCCATCTTGGGGCCTTCTGCTTCTTTTCTAGCCCGTTGCAGGTAGGACTTGAAACTGGCCATGGTCATGCCATACCCGTCGCCATTCAAGAGATCGAGGATCTGTTGCCGGCTGATCCCAGCTTGCACTGCCTTTTCGATGAACGGAAACACGTCGCGAAATTTGTCCATCTTGGTTACGCGCTTCTCTCCTTGCGTAGCCAAGTCAAGCAGTTGTGATTTGAGCTTCTGTTGGTCCATATAGAGACGCTTGAAACCGGTTGCATCCATCATGCACCTAGTGTTCCCATTTTGCCTCACGTAGCGTATCCGCAGGATCAACCCAAGCGCCGGGCACCTCGGCCCGCACCGGGTAAGCCAAGTTGTGCATGCTCTGGGTGTGCCTGTAGCCGACTGGTGCAGAGCTGATGGTCCACTATCAGAGGATCGATGAACGTTCACACCCTGGCCCTCGCCGCAAGCGACAAAAAACACCACCACAGAATCAACACGCTCGGCCTAAATCACGTTGGTGACGTCGCTGTCACCCGATCAATGCGACACACGACGTTGCTGACTTGAGTTGGGTACGGGTGCACATCACAGCAAATTGAGGTGAACACAAGGCGTCACGTAGCCAGCATGCGAACCGCGAACAGGGCTAGGGTAGCCAAGTTCCCAGACAAGACGTTCGCAGATCGCAAACCCCTACACCGTGTTGGTTGCACGTGCGCCTTCGTCACTCCAGCGCACGTTTAACTACACCAGATGAAAACCTAAGTCAATACGAAATCAAAAAGCGTCCATTTGAAATTTGATTGTGGATCGCATTGGAAGAGGCGAAGTCCGATCATCACTCCCAAGAGCACCAAGTCGGTGCCAGCTACGAAAGGAGGTCTTGATGACCATCGACGAAAGCATCCTCCGGATCAAAGAACTGACCCGCCGCACCGGCATCTCCCGGGCAGGTGTTTACCAAAAGCTTGACCCGAGCTCCAAATACCACGATCCAGAGTTCCCTCGCCCTTTGCGGCTGGGGGCCAACTCCGTCGGCTGGAAGCTGTCAGAAGTTCTGGCCTACATCGACGGCCGGGACCGTGCTTGAACACTAGAAAAGTGGGGGCAGGAGCATGCAACACAGCACCCGTATACCGCTGAGGTCTTGCTTCCCCCAATTGAAAGGAGCATGCGCAAACTACCCGAAGCTCGCTACCGAACTGATCTCGGATTTCCGTGAAGCCTCCTATTTGAACTGGACCCACCCCGGGGTCGGACCGTGCATCGCGTCCGACAAGTTCGACATCGGCTTCGCTGTTCACAACCTACTCAGGTTCGCCCACCAAATAACAACAAGCCCCGGCCTGGACTCTTTCACGGAGGACCAACCCATCCATTCCTGCAACGGCGATGCGCACGACGGACAGATTTCCGTGGCCAACCAGAGAGCCCTTGCCACATTCGAAGTGTACGCACCCCGGCTGCGGGAGCAATACCCTTACCACGTACTGCACCCCAATTTGGACGCGGTTGCATCGACCCTGCCAGAGCCCGACCGTGGTCTCGACACACAAATTTTGGTGGCTGACACGAACGGCTCTTATGCCGCACCGGCCCAGGACACCCGGTTCCAACTGCGGGCGCTCCGTCAAGCCCTCCTGCAGCCAGATCGTGCAGATAAGGTCAAAACCTTCGAGAGAACATATCGCAATCGCCGCCGTGCCGTGCACGACTTCATCGCGGGGGCGTTGCGCGCTTGCTCCAAGGTGACTTTTGCCCACATTGTCCTGGGCAGCGCGCACAACGTGTGGCTGAAACCGCAGAACCCCAACAGCCGAATCATTTCACAGGCGATGTTCGAAGCCCAGTACCGTCTTTTTTCGAGACAGAGGCACGACATGCTGGAAGCTCTACAGAAATGGTTTCGCAAGTCGATGCTGGGCTACGTTTGGCGCATTGACCATTGCCCCACCCTTGGCTTGCAACTGTCGTTGCTGCTGGGGATGAACGGCCACAAGCACCCGCATGAGGGCTCACTTATTTCCGAAGTGGGCGGCTTGTGGTTGGCCATTGGCCAAGGACAAGACGGAGGCACCTGGTGGCAGCGAGTGCGCCGCGTGACCGAAGGCCTGGAATACGACCAGTTGGGGCTTTTCACGCCATCGCGCCTGATCCACGTGAGCCAACAGGTATCGCAGCGACTGTGCCATGCAGACCGCTATTTCAAGCTGACGGCACCCCATGGCATCAATTCATTTCGCAAGTACCTGAAAGACCAATAAACCCATGACATCGCCCACCAACGGGCAAGACACGCCTCTAGGAAAACCATATGCCTTATTTCCAATGTGCGCCTCACGATCGGCTGCAGCGCATCCTCTACATGTTGCAAGGCACCGTGTGCGGCGACATGATCAATGCCACCGCCGCCAAGACCATGGCCCCTGTCGAGATGGTGATGGCCGATCTGTTGGCCACTATCAGCGCCGTCGTGCAGACCAAAGCAAAAGTCAACATTCCGCTGATCGGTGTTGTGCCTACCAGCTTGTTCGTCTTGATCGAAGCGCTCACGAACGAGCGCAAATCAGCGGTCAGTCGGTACTTGAAAAAGGCCTTGCACGACTTCGAACGTCAAATCTGCCAAGAGCGTAAGCAGCGAGCCGCCGAGAAAGCCCAAGAGGAGGAAGAGTCGGAAACTGGGGGCAAAGGCAAAAAACGCACGAAGCCCAAGGACTACCCGGAATTCCAACTCACCATCAAAAACGCGACTGGCGAAGCCACGCAGAAGACGTACGCCAACGGAAATTGGTCGCTGCTACAAGACGTGGACGAAGGGGCGATGATATTCAAACGGCTCGACATGGCCCTGTACTGCACCGTATGGAGCGGTGACCGGCTCGTGGTCAACCGCGCGTCAGCATCCAGCTTTGTCCTGGAAGACTGTTGTTTGGCCGTCAGTGCCATGATCCAGCCTGCTTGCTTGGATGGCATCTTGAAGCGCAAAGGCGTAGAACTCCTGAACTCCGGCTTTTTGGGGCGCACGTTGTACGTCCGGGTCAACTCGACACAGGGACACCGATTCGTCGACCCATATCAACACGAACCCGAGGAATACGAGGGTTCCACGCGGTTCTACGAACGGTGTACCGAATTGCTCGAAACGGCCCAACACGAAAATCCGAACGGACCACCTCCCCGAGACGTCCTGGTCTTTGAAGAGGGAGCGAAGGTAATGCTGCGTGACTTTTACAACGACATGGAACGCAACCTGGGGGTCAACCAGGTCTTGCACGGTGTGCGCGAGTTCGCCGGCAAGGCGACCGAAAACGCGGGTCGTCTGGCCGCAAACCTCTGCCACTTCGAGACCAGGCAGCTCCTGATCACCCATCGCTGGGTGGCAATCGCCATCGAGTTGATGTACTTTTTCTTGGATCAGGCCAGGGAACGTTTCTCTCGTCCCAGCCAGCACGAAATGGACCAGATGGCAGCCGACGAGTTGCTGGCGTGGATCGGCCATCACACCCGACTCACCCGACAACCGGTCAGTCTCAGCGAACTGCTGCGCGGAGGGCCGTCTCGTCTGCGGCGTCGCGACATTCTGCATCAGGTTCTGGAGTGGCTACTGCAAAGTCAGCGCCTGGTTTGCTACCAACGTGGAAATAAGACCCTGTTCGACTTGCCTATGGTGCAGGTGCCCCAAGTGCAACTGGCGGCAATATCACAGTTGTCAATCTGAGGGAGGGTGTTGAATACGTCGGCGAGGGCCGTTTACTCAGTGCAAGCAGCATCGCCGACACAAGTCCCATTTTGCCCTTTGCTCTCGAACGCAACACCACCATGAGGCCCCAATCACCGCCCTCGCCCATCGAACTCAAGAGAGCCAACTCTTACTTTTTGCGGCCCTGGCTTTTTTTCTTGAACTCGGACCACCCACCATGGGTATCGTCAACCTTGCCCCAGGTTCGAAATTCTCTATGAAAAAACTCATGATCTATCATGGCAGGCTTACCATTCGAACTTGATTCGATCCACCAAGACCCCTTCGGATTCAACGCACGCAGTCTTTTTATAAATTCAGGACGTTCCGCAAGATAATCAGCAATACCACCGACCCCTCTGAACTTCCCTTGGCAACCATTCTCCAATAGAAATTCACGAGCCAAATTGTAGTATTTCTTTTTTTGTTCACGAATAGAAAGCGTATTGGAACTCTGGCGCTTAGAGATTTCCTCTTTTCGGCGTATGTGGCCCAACATATCGATTCGACCCAGTATTCTCATGGCCTCAAGGGCAGGAATCAATACCTGAGGAATCAAATCCATCCTCGCCTTGGTATCAGACTCAGCAACAGCCACCTCCATTGCATCCAGAAGATCATTGATTTTACAAACCAATGACTCCAGGGCAATTTGATTGGCCAATATCAACTTGACAGCGGGAATGGCATCCCTCTTGTGAACACCTGGCTCTGAGTTCGATTTTCCATCCCATCGCGAGATGATGTTTACCCAAACAACTTCCGGCGTAAAATCCACCAACAAATGATTATCTTCAGGAATCAAATTCTTGACAAATTTCGCCGCTTCTTTTCTAAGGTCTGAGGAGGCGTAACCACCCAAGGTCTCTGGCGGCGTAGCCGCAGCGTGATTGACAATCTCCTCCAAAATACCTACCAACCGTTCGTGTGGCAGGTGATCGTCTTGAAAATCCATCTGCAAATGCTTATAACGCATACGATCGTTTCTTGGGCTGTGGTCGTTGATTCCATCATAAGACGAATATTGGTCAATCATTCAAAGGCCATCAACGGAAGATGAAGGCTTCACAGGAGATGCTCAGATGATGGCTCTTGGCATCACCCCCCGCCTAAACACCCGCTTGCCCTTGATCGCCACGTGTTGGTCGTCCTTGAACAGGTAGCCCAACACCCGATCACGCAGGTTGGCGCGCTTCGCTCGGTCATCGTGATCGATCACCCCGATGCCGGGATACCGGTAGTTCTCGCGGTTGCAGTTGAAGAACGTCCCTCTGCCCAGGGTGATCTGTTTTTCCCAGTACCTGCCGATCAGGTGCCCCAGGGTTTTGTGGTTCTTGGTCTCGGTGTCCAGAAAGTAAAGCACCGCGTGCGTGTGCAGCCCCCGCAATGGCCCTTCCTCCACCTTGATGATGAAACCCAGGAGGTGATCGAACAATCGGTTGTGGCGTTGGTTAGCTAGGAACCGGTTCAGGTCTTGATGCAACTGCTGCAGCGTGATCTGTTGAGCCTCCTCCCGCCGGTAGCCCAGGTCCAGGCGGATCACCATCAAACCGGAACGACCTTCGAACAAACGCTCGTTGTAGGCCAGTGCACTGTGGAGGTTGCGCTGGGCATCGTTTCTCTGCCGTCGCAACCTGCTGCGGAACACGGGCTGACGTCCTACCTCACGGATGCGCTCCACCAATGCGTTGAACAGCTCGCCACTGCTCGGACCACCGTTGACCTGAACATAGGCCTCGGACTGCGCACACCAGCGATAGGGACGTTTTTCTGGGGCGGACATCGACAGATCCACCCCGACCAAGTCCAAGGCCTCCAAAGAGCGCCAGAACAGCTCCACCCACAGGGAGCGGGTGTACTTCAAACGAATCGGCTGCATCAAATCACCCAAACGCCGGTAATAACTGCGAGCAGCACAACTCATGCGGGCTACCGTTGCCCCTGCGCGACCCCATTCCCAAACCACAGCAGGCTCCTGGGTATCCAAACACCACTCCACGAATACTTCGACCTTGCGCAATTCAGCCACAAGGGCTTTTCTCATTTCACGATCACCATCGATATAGTTCGCCGTCAAGACGGCCTCATCAGAAGCCGACTCCAATTCCAATGGTTCCGACATAACCTTCACCTCATTGATATTTTGACCAGTCAATGACATGACCGCGGCAGCAGAAGACACCTCAGCAAGGGGAACTTCCGGATGCATGAGTCTTCACTCCACCTCAGAAGGGCCATCACCCATTGCTTTGATCGGTCTGTCATACGCGCTAGGAAGATCATGAAACCAACGTCCAGAAGCATTAAATCCCACGACTACTGACGACAAATTGAATCGCCCAAATCCTCATTCATGGATTAAATGATTTTGACAATCCTAGATCATTTTGATCTAAATTAATAACCAAAATATATTTCCCAATTAACTACTCTCTTGATAATATATGACACACACACCTCTCAAGCGAATTTAAACCACGAAATTTCCATAAATCACTGAACAATTCACCCCAGAAGCAGCTAATTCGACATCTATGTGATGTACGGAGTTATGCGCACTCACATACCATGGACACCAAAATTCTCAAGCAATTGAAATCCAGAATTTTTGAGCCACATATGACCCCAGCGAAGACGACCAAAGACTGCGTCTGATCGACACAGGCTCCGCCTTCCCTGACGCTGACCTCATGGTCTTCGTCAGCGTTGCTCTCTTCCTCCAACCCCCACGCCATCAAGCCCCTCTGGTTCTGCCAGCCGGGGCTTTTTGCCGTCACGTCACAAGGAGTCTTACGTATGCCCTGTCCCCTGTGCCAGTCCAACCGACTGGTGTTTCACGCCCCAGCGAAAAAGCTCGGCGGTCTGGTGGGCGCCACCGGCGGTGCGATCAGTGGTGCGGCCAGTGCTGGCGCCGTCGGTACCGCCAGCGCTGCCACCGTGTCAGGCGCCAAAGCCGGTGCGGCCCTGGCCATCATTGCCACCCGCACCGGGCCCCCGCTCGCGGCCTGGGCCGCCGTGCTCATGGGCTGCCTCGCTGGTGGTGCCACCGGCTGCATCGTTGGCGCCCAGTTGGGCGACCTCATCGACCGCAAGGTGCTCGACAACGTTGAGTGCAAGGACTGCGGTCACCGCTTCCAGCAGGACACCGGGCCTGAGCCCCTGCACCCAGTGAGTCCGGTCGGTCCGGCTGGGCCACACCACCCGCTCCATCCGATGTCAGCCATGCCTTCAGTGCATCCGGATCAGGACCCCGACTTCGAGTGAATGGCTGCGGCTGCTCTTTCGTTCTGCTCTCTCGCGCGTTTCACCGTTTCCCAATCATTACTAAAGGAGTCTTTCCATGGCACACGCCGTTCAATCCATGGCCTACGTCGGTGAGGCCCCCTGGCATTCCCTAGGCAACGCCTTGCCCGCCAAACAATCCATCGAAGTCTGGGCCCGTGAAGCGGGCATGGACTGGACCATCTGCGAGTCCCCGGTGCGCTTCCTGACCGACCAGGCTGGCCCCTTGGGCACCATTCAGTCCTACGAGGACCACAAGGTGCTCTACCGCAGCGACACCAAGTCCCCGCTCTCCGTGGTGGGCCGCCGCTACCAGGTGGTGCAACCCAAAGAGGTGCTGGAGTTCTACCGCGACCTGTCCGAGGTCTCCGGCTACGAGCTGGAAACCGCCGGTGTACTGAAGGAAGGCCGCAAGTTCTGGGCCCTGGCCCGCACGGGCAAGGAAACCGCCCTCAAGGGCCACGACCTGGTCAAGGGTTATCTGCTGCTGGCCACGTCCTGTGATGGGACGCTGGCGACCACCGCGACACCGACCACGGTACGTGTCGTCTGCAACAACACCCTGTCGATCGCCTTGAACGGGGCCGCCCACGCCATCAAGGTGCCGCACAGCACCAGCTTCGATGCGCAAGCGGTGAAGAAGCAGTTGGGCATTGCGGTGTCCCAGTGGGACGGCTTCATGTACCGCATGAAGACCCTGGCCGAGTGCAAGGTCAAGAGCCACGAGGCGATGAACTACTTCCTCAAGGTGCTGTGTGCTTCTGACGGGTTGGACGCTTCCGGTGCGCTGACCAACGAACGCGCCTTGAAGAAAGTGCAGGAGCTCTACGACGGTCACGGTCGTGGCGCTGAGTTGGGCGCGGCCAAAGGTACCGCCTGGGGCTTGCTGTGCTCCATCACCGAGTTCGTGGACCACGAACGCCGGGCCCGGTCTCAGGAATACCGCCTGGACAGTGCCTGGTTCGGCCAAGGGGCACAACTCAAGCAAAGGGCACTCGATGCGGCACTGCAGATGGTGGCGTGAACGGCTGTCATCCGGTGCCCCACTGATCGACTCGCTCAACGCATTACCGTCACTTTTTTCACCACCACGGCATAAACCCCGGCTCCCTCCTGTCCTCAGGAGTGTGAGACCGGGGTTTTGTGTTTTGTGACGTCTGAATTTTGAAAGGATTTCCCATGGCCCAGCCATTGATGAATGAACCGGGCGCGGCTACCCATGCGCGTGCCTCCAAAGCCCGCCCGGCCCTGCGCCTGGTCAAGACACAGGAACTCAACCGAGACCAGTGGCTCTCGGTGCGCCAGGGTGGCATCGGCAGCTCGGACGCGTCTGCGGCGGTCGGTCTGAACCCCTACCGCTCTGCCCTGGAACTCTGGATGGACAAGACCGGACGGGGTGACGCCTTGCCCCAGGTCGATCCGAACGACGAAACGTCTCCGATGTACTGGGGGACGTTGCTGGAGCCGATCGTGGCGGCCCACTACACCAAGCGCACAGGGCGCAAGGTGCGCAAGGTCGACGCGGTGCTGCAACACCCGGACCATCCCTGGATGCTGGCCAACCTGGACCGAGAGGTCTTGGGTGACCCGTCTGTCCAGATCCTGGAGTGCAAGACGGCAGGCTTCAATGGGGCCCGGCTGTGGAAGGACGGGGTGCCCGAGTACGTGCAGTTGCAGGTGATGCACCAACTCGCCGTGACCGGCAAGCAGGCCGCCGACGTGGCGGTGCTCATTTGCGGCCAGGAACTGCAAATCCACCGGATTGAACGCGACGAATCCATGATCGCCCATCTCCTAGCGCTGGAAAGACGGTTCTGGGCCTTTGTGGAGTCGGACACCCCGCCACCGGCAGACGGCTCCGACTCGGCCGATCTGGCGCTGCGCTGCCTGTTTCCACGTGACGCAGGCACGGTGCTGGACTGGACGCAGGATCTGGAGATGTCGTCGGTGTTTTCTGACCTCTTGGCGGTGCGCCAGGTGCTGGAGCGGCACGAAACGCTGGAAGCGCAATTGAAGCAACGCATCCAGCAACGCATGGGCGACGCCTCGCGGGCCTTGTTCGAAACCGGTGAAGTGAGCTGGAAGCGCAGCAAGGACGCGCAGACGCTGGACGCCCTGCGGCTGCAGCAGGAGAGACCGGAAGTCTGGAAGCGCTACACGATGACCAAACCCGGCTCGCGGCGGTTTCTGGTGCAAAGCCGCCAGGCCCAAGAAGCTGGCGACTGAAGGTCATGAGCTATCCACTCACGGCCCCCCGGCATACAGGCCCCTGGCATTCCAGGGGCCTTTTGTTTGCTTCAACCGAATTCACTGAAAGGAGCACAGCATGCTCAAAGGACTGGCACTGACGCCCCCGGTGGTGGGGCGCATCTCCATCGGCAAGGTGGTGGAGAAGAACGGCAAGCGATTGCCGGAGAAAGACGACGAGTTCACTCTGACATCGCAGGTGCAATCGCGAGGCAGCTGGGTGCTGCACCCGATGGACGAGGCCTTGCGGCAAGCGGCAGGCTCGGCATCCAGTACGGGCAGCGCCAAGCTGCGCAGCATCCCGGTCAAGCTCTTGTTCGACGATCCGGACCTGAACCTGCGCGTGGGCTACACGCTGTTTGACCGGCAGACCGGTCGCCCCCTGTGTGTCGGCAACGGGCAGACCTGCAAGCGGGTGGGGGCTGGTGCGGTGGAGGGAGGTGATGGGGTCGGAGGTCGCGCTGAAGCTGCCACCCTACCCTGTGACGGGCCGGACTTCTGTGCCTACGCCCAGGGCCAGTGCAAGGCCTTTGGGCGTCTCAACGTCCGGGTGGGTGATGAGGATGAACTGGGCACGTTCGTGTTTCGCACGACGGGGTTCAACAGCATCCGCACGCTCGCCACGCGCCAGCGTTACCTGCACGCGGTCTCGGGTGGCTTGTTGTCCAACCTGCCGCTGGAACTGCGATTACGCGGCAAGTCGACTGCGATGTCGCACCGGGCACCGATCTACTACGTGGATCTGACCTTGCGTAGCGGGGCCTCGCTCGCTGAAGCGATGCTGCAAGCCCGTGCGGAACGGCAAGCCAGGACGGAAACGGGCTGGGACCAGGCAGCGCTGGACCAGGCCGCCCGCGAAGGCTTTGCCTGCGGCGTGTTCGAGGAATCGGAAGAAGACGGCGTGGCCGTGCTGGAGGAGTTCTATCCCGATGACACGGGGGAGGATGGTCCAGGCGATCCGGTCGATCCTGAGGATTCCAACGATTCGAGGGCACCACAAGCTGCACCGCACCAGCGACGTGGCTTGCGTCACAAGCTGGCACAGAAAGCCTCTGTTCTGGGTTCGGGTCTCGCATCTGATCGGGGGATCCCCCCACCCGGGCCGGTGTTTCCGCCAGTGGACTGAAGCAGGACGGGTTGTGACTGCTCGGCTGCCGCCTCGGTTCAGACCGGGTCGTACTTGGACAGGGTCATGACCTCGTCGACAAAGGCGTGCGGGTCGGCCTCCAGTGCCTTGAGGATGTCCAGCAGTTCGAGGATGTCCACGCGGCGGTGACCGCTTTCCACCTTGGAAACAAAGGTCTGCGGCCGATGCAGGCGCTGGGCCACGTCCAGCTGCAGCATCCCCCGGTCCTTGCGCAGTTGCGTCAGCTTCTGGGCGATGGCTTTGTGTCGGGGATCACTGATGGGGGCTGGCATTTCAAAAATTCTAAATGCGCATTGAAATATCCCATATGCGCATCTGTTAATCTTGGAGCGAATGATGTTGAAGTTTCTGATCTGGCTCACGGCAGCGTTGCTGGTCGCCGCGGCGATCTCCTGGGACATGCGCCGTCTGCGGGTGAACCGTGTGGGTTTATCCGCACCGGCCTGGTGGGCGCTCTGTGCCCTGGGCTGGCCCCTGGTGGTCCCAGCTTACCTGCTGATCCGTCCCAAGGTGAGGCGCGAGGTGATCGCTTCGGTCTGGCACTACGTGGGCGACGCGTCCACGCCCGCATCGGTGCGTCGGCGGCGCCTGCTGGCCCTGCACCGCAACGAGATGGTGGACGACGCCATCTTCGAGGAGTGCCTGCGGCAGATCGATGCGCTTGACGGCTCACCCCGGGAGGACGCTTGAGCCATCTGACCAACCTGACCAGCCTGGGTGACAGGGCGGCCTGGCTGCCCTCTGGTTTTGGATTACTTGAGAACAGACCGGTGAACGGACCGGCCCAACGAATGACACAAGGAGAAAGACATGACTGACTGGAAATCGCCAGCGCTGCTGGCCTTGGGAGCCTTGGGACTGTTGAGCGGATGCTCGAACTCACCGCCCAAGTGTGCGGATTCGGAGGCCACCGAGGTGGTGCTGCAGATCGTCAACGAAGAACTGGAGTCGCTGCGCAAGGCCTTCATCAGCCTGAACAGCAGCAACCGGGAGATCACGTACGAGGCCCGGCTGGAGAACATCCGAACCTTGGACAAGAACCCGGGCACGGGCAACTACCGGTGTGCGGGCACGGTGCACATCGAATCGAACAGCTTCATGCTCAAGAAGAGCGTGGACATCACCTACCAGACCGAACGGACGGAGGACTCCAAGGAGGTCTATGTCACGGTCTATGGCTTGAAGATCTGACCCGACTGGGTCTTAGGAGGAGGAAGACATGACACCTTGGCATTACGAACTCAACGGTCAACGCCTGGGCCCGGTGACCGAAGCCCAGATGGCGAAACTGGTCCAGCAACGCGTGATCGGTGGCTCTACCCTGGTCTGGGCCCAGGGCCACGCCGACTGGCAGCCGCTGGAGCGCACCGCGCTGGCGGCTCACTTGAGCAGCCCGTCGACGCCGCCGCCCTTGCCCGGATCGCGCGTACCCAATGACGTGATCTGGGTGCTGGCCGTGGCCCCTTTGTTGGGGCTGGTGCTGGAGAGCCTGGTCGCCGGGGCTCTGGCACCAAGCGGTAGCCTCGCTGAAGAAGCCGTGCTGGTGGCGATTGCCTCGGGCACCTACTGGTACTTCTCTCTGGCACTGAACGTGGGCTTGAGCCTGCTGGACGACTGGCGGCTCAAGCGCGCTGGGGTCGATACCGCTACCTTTGGGAAAGTCGCTTTCCTGGTGCCGGTCTATCTGTGGAAACGGTCCAAGGCCCTGGGGCAGCGCCCTGTGTACTTCTGGATCTGGCTCGCGACCTTTGTGTTCGCGCTGCTAAGTGCGGTGGGAGCAGAAGAAGAGCTGCAGGCGAACCGGGGCTCGGGGTCTGATGCCGCACTGGCGGAGTTGCGGGAGGCGATCAGCAAGCCAGTGGACGTCGCCGCACTGTCCAAGGCACCGGAAACGATGGCCGACGTGCCGGTGCGGGTGATCCAGGTCCGGGACAACCAGGTCACGACCGTTGGTGGAGAGTTGCTGGCTGCAACAGAAGATGGCTCAGCGGTGGGTCCTAAGGTGCTGGTGCTCAAAGGCATGAAGCTCAACGGCCTAACCAACGATCTCGTCACGCTGCTGACGGTTTACCGCTACACCGACCGGGATGTGGTGCTGCTCACCCATGGCTGCGGGGGCTCGGCTTGCAGCTACACGTCGATTGCGGTGATGGACATCACCGCCCAGGGGGCACCGATGCTGTTCCAACAAGATGAGCTGACCATCGCGGGTGACGGGCAGGAGCCCGAGGTGAAGGTGCAACCAGACGGCAGCTTGCTGGTGTCGTTCGAGGGCTTCAAGGGTCGTCAGACCTGGCGTTACGCCCAGCGCGAACTCGTCAGGCTGTGACGGGCTAGACGTCGAGAACGAGACACGGCGGTGCCTGCGGGCACCGCTGTGCTCTGGCGGTGTTTTTTTGGCTGTATTTTTTGGAGTGGTGGTCCTGGTGCCAAGGCAAGGCACGGGGATGTCATCTTTCTGGGGGGAACGCGATGGGGATTGCAATCGTCTTGGTGCTTGGGCTGATCGGCTTTGCGGTGATGTCGCGGCCGTTCAAGATCGTGGCCCTGTTGGGGGTGGTGGGTTTTGGGTTGGCGGTGCTGGAGGCCCGCTGGCATGTGGGGATCGTGCCCAGGGGGTTGTACCACCTGGTGAGGGAGTGGTTCCAGGGAGAGAGCGGCTTGAGGCGCTCGTTCGCGTTGTACGGTAGCTTCACCGGCCTGATGGGGTTGGGGGTGTTGTTGGGGGTGGTGCGCAAGGCCAGTTCAACGGTCGAGGCTTATGTCCGGCGGCGCAAGGCGATTCTGTTGTTCCTCGCGCAGTGGGGTGGTCTGTTCGTGGTTTTCCGCCTCCTCGTGGAGTGGCTGATCAACCTTGTCGCAGAAGACGGCGTGGGCTGGGTCGTTGTGCAGTTCTTCCCTGTGCCCATGCTGATCGTTTATGCCTTGTTGGTGGTCATAGCCAAAGGATGGTGGACAAGGCGCAAGGGCAATGTGCCCACCACAAACCAATCACAATGAAGCGATCACGACAATCAACGTCTCCACGCCAGGATGCTGGGATGCCTTTCGACCAGTCATCGCCTCGCTGTAGAGATGCTGAGTGGGCTCCCGCACTGGAGAAGGATCCAGACCCAGAATGGAATGGACACCGCTGACGAATGAGGGAACGATGGTCCGGACCTAATGCATGTGTCCAGAAACCAGCGGCAAGTCTGCAGCGATTGCGCCTCTCGCTGCACAGATCCGAACACCCGTTGTTGGCTGTAGATCGGTCATTCACCCTCACCGAAGTCCCGGACACAGCCCCAGAATCATGAGTAGGCAGACGATGTCGAGTTTGATCTAACGCAACAGCCTGCATCGGAGCCGGCGCATGCTGTGTGGCCCTCAACTTGATGGGAGTCCATCATGGAAACCTCCGGCACCTCTGTTCACCATGAACCTTGGAATAAGGGAAAGATCGTTGGTCAGAAGGCTCCCTTCAAGCTCAAAGACATCTGGGCGTTGCGTGTACGCCTTCAAATGGGGGAGCGGGTTCGAGAGCTGGCACTCTTCAACCTCGGTATCGACAGCAAGCTGCGAGGTTGCGATTTGGTGGCGCTCAAGGTCCGTGATGTGTGTCATGGCAGCCAGATGGCCACGCGAGCCATCGTTATGCAACACAAAACACAGCGGCCGGTGCAGTTCGAAATCACCGCGGGCACCCGTGATGCCCTGCAGGCCTGGATCAAGCAGGCCGCGTTGAAATCAGATGACTTCCTGTTCCCCAGTAGGCTTCACGAATCACCCCATTTGGGCACGCGTCAGTACGCTCGGATTCTGGGTCACTGGGTTGACGAACTGGGTCTCGACCGTGCCGACTATGGGACGCACTCCATGCGAAGAACGAAAGCGACGTTGATCTATCGGCGCACCAAGAACCTACGCGCTGTGCAGTTGCTGCTTGGACACTCCAAACTGGAATCTACCGTGAGGTATCTGGGTATCGAAGTCGATGATGCCCTTGAAATCTCCGAGCAGACGGAGGTTTGAAGTGCGGTGTCGCGTCCTGATCGGCTGTTGCCCCGTTGAAGATCTTTGAAAGTGACGAGGCGGGCAATACAGGCTGTGGCTCTAGGATCACCCTCAGACTGCACCATCGAAGAACAGGCGCCAGTGTCCTTGCTCTCGTGCCCAGTATTGGCGACGTTCTGTGGCGCGTGATGGCTTCGAGGTCACGGCTTTGTAGTTGACGATGGCCACCTCGGTCTCTCGCTTCCAGCGAAAGACCGAGACTTGGCGCCATTCGGCCTGCGGATCAGGCTCCCCGCCTGCGCGCAGGGGCTCGGCAGCAAGGGACACCTTGCGCAGCAGGTTGCCACTGCGCGCATTGAAGTCCGCCGTTTGCAGGGCCAGCAAGGTGCGGGCATCTCCACGGGCACGAGCCTGTTGCCATTGAGTGAGCACGGCGTCAAAGCTTCGCCATTCGGCTGCCTGGTCGGACGGTCGAACCCATTTCACCTCGTCCGCAATGACGACGGGCGTGCGCCGGGTTTGCAGCACATCCATGAGGTAAGCCATGTCGTCATTGGCCAGAGCGACGCAACCCTCGGTGGCGTAGGGGCTGCGCGAATAGGTGGCGCGCGGCACGCCGTGCAACCAGATGCCGCTGCCGGTACGCCCCAGGCGGCGATCGTGCTCGTTGGGGTAGTTCAGCGGCAGCGCTCCGATGCCATACAGCTCTTCAACTTGCTGATCGTCCAGGCGGCTGGTGATGAAGTACACCCCCAGTGGGGTGCGCAGATCACCCTCGACCCGCTTGTCAAACCCGGCCCGTCCTACAGATGCGTAGAAGCTGCGAATCAGCTGAAGACCACTGACTTGTTGCTCAAAGACATAGACCCTTGAGTGGCTGGCGTCGACCACCACCACATGACGGACATTCGGTGCCAATCGCAGCAGCTGTGCCGGAACGGTGCCGGACGGAGGCATTTCGCTGAGCGAGTTCAGGCGCCGGCTGGCCTCGGCGCGCAGCTTTTGCAGTTGCTCCCGAACCGCCGGGGGGCCATCTGTCGCCGTGGTGAGGCCTGGGAAAGAACCGCTGTGGGCGAGCAGAAGGTCTGCGTAAACGAGCTGGCCCAGTTGGAAACCCGGCACATCCCGCACCAGCGATGCCGCCAGTGGCAGGGCCAGCCGATCCCCGGCCGCGATGGCGCGATAGACCGCAAGCAGACGCCTCTCGGGCGACGAGCGCAGAGACCCGGTCAGCACGGCTTCGCCATTCAACGGGCTGCCAGCGGGTTGGCCGCTGGCCTGTCCGAACGGAAACAGCAAAGAGGTTGTGGCCAGTGCGGTGCCTGAGAGCAGCGCTCGCCGGGTGGTAGAAAAATCGGAAGTCAGAGTCACGTATCGGGTGGTCAACGAAGAGGTTTCGCGTTTTCGGATCACTGCGCGCTGGCCAAGGCGACCGAGGCGGCCACGCCGAGTTGTTCCCGCATGGCCTTGGCTTCCTGCTTGAAGCCGGGCAGCTGGGCCACCGCAACGGTCGAGACCGACGTATCGCTGGCGATCCGCGACGGGTTGGTTTGCACGCCTTTGACGAGGTATTCAAAGTGCAGGTTCGGGCCTGTCGCCGTGCCGGTGGAGCCGACCGTTCCGATGGTCTGGCCTTGCTGCACGCGTTGGCCCACCCGGACGGCGATGCGTTCCAGGTGCGCATACGCAGTGGCGGCTTTGTCGGGGTGCTGGATCACGACGTAGTTGCCATAGCCACCTTGGCGACCCGCGAAGCTCACCACGCCGTCGGCCACGGTTCGGATCGGGGTTCCGGCCGGCGCGCCGTAGTCTCTGCCCTTGTGGGCTTTCTGCCCGCCGAACACCGGGTGGATGCGTGGTCCATAAGAACTGGTGACCCTGGAAAACGCCAGGGGAGAAGCCAGGTAGGCGCGTCGCTGACTTGCCCCATCGAGGCTGACGAACTCGCCCGCTTTGCCGGGCGACTGGAACCACATGGCCTGGTGCGTGTCTTTGCCGTTCTGAATCTCGGCGCCCAGCAACTGGCCTGTGAACAAGGTTTCACCTTCCAGCTCGAACGCCTCATACACGAGATTGACGCGCGCGCCGCGCTTCAGGTCGCGCTGGAAGTCGAGGTCCCCGGAAAAGGCCTCCTCCGTCTGCGCGGCAATGGCATCCGGAATGCCGACCTGATCGGTGGCCGCGTAGAACGAGGAGCGGATGGTGAGCGAACCGAACTTGACCAGGCGCCGTGGCGTCGGCTGTTCGAGCCGGGCGATGAATCCAGTGCTTTCCCGCTCCACCACCAGTCTACTGACGCGCTGGTTGTTGGCGTCCACCCAGCGCACCGACAAGGTCTTCAAACGCCCCTCGGGGGTCCGGGTGGCAGAGGCCAGCTTGCCAGAAGCACCGGTCAACAGCAGGCGCGATGTGGCGTCACGGGCGAGAAAGCCCTGCGCATCACGATCATCGACATCCAGCCGTTTGAGCAAGGCCTGGAGGGAGTCGTCTCGGCGGGTGAGCTGCGATTGGTGAATCAGAAATTCGGGCGTCGATGCCGTCAGCGCAGGCTCCGCCAGAGGCGCATCCATGGTCTCCACCACCTGCCGAACCGGCCATTGGGCCGCGTCGGGCAGGGTGGGTGAAACGCCGAACGCCACGACACCCGTGCCCAGCAGCAAGGTGCCCAGGGCGGCCAGCACGGGCCGTCGGTGGCTGTGGATCAGTGTTTGCAGATTGCGCAGGTGGACAGGCTTCATGACTAGGCAGGCAGTGGTTTCGCCAGGGCTTGAAGCGCCTCAGGCCGCGGACAAAAGGATCTGGATGTCCGACGCGATCGTGGCGGCATCGGTTCCGTAGGCGGAAAACAGGCGGACCCGGGCTTCGGTGTCGAAGATGTACTTCCCTGCCGAGTGGTCCATGGTGTAGGAGGTCGGGGTCGAACCCGGGACCTTCTTGTAGTAAATCTTGAAGCCCGCCGCAACGTCCTTGAGTTCGTCGGGCTCGGGCCGCAGCGCGATGAAGCTCGGGTCGAAGTTCGCCATGTACTCCCTGAGCAGCGCCTGCGTGTCCCGCTCGGGGTCCACCGTAATGAAGAGCACCTGCAGTCGATCGCCCTGGGCACCCAGCAAGCGCTTGACTTCCGCCATGGTGGTCATCGAGGTGGGGCAGACGTCCGGACACTGCGTGAAGCCGAAGAAAACGACCGCGATCTTGCCCTTGAAGTCCTTCATCGTCCTCAGGTTGCCGTGGTGATCCTTCAGCCGGAGATCCTGGGCAAAGGAGGCGCCGGTCACATCGGTGCTCTTGAACTTGGGCGCTTCTTGTGAACAGGCCATCAACGCAGGGATACCTGCCAAGCAAGCGAAAAACGTCTGAACAAATCGCCGACGGTCCACGGACGAATCGTTTGAAATGGGTGAAAAGCGCTGTGTCATGTCACTTTTTGGCTTTGGCCACTTCTTCGGCCACGAGCGCCATCAACTGCTGATCGCCAAAAGACGGCAGACCACGGCCATTGACGAAGAATGTGGGGGTCTTGGTTACCTCCAGCGCGGTCAGGTCCTCGATGTCCTGCTTCAGAACCGCGTCGATGGCTGGCGTCTGTGCGTCGGCCTGTGCCTTGGCAACGTCCAGACCCGCTTCTTGCGCTGCGCGGTACGCCAGATCGAGGTTGGGCTTGCCGTGGTCGGCCCATTGGGGCTGGGCGGCCAGCACCATCTCCAGCACGGGCAGGTATTTGTCCTGCAGTTTGGCGGCCTCCAGCAGCTTGACCACCTGATCGGAGCCCGCATGGAAGGGGGCGTACCGGACCACCAGGCGCACATCGTTCGGGTATTGCTTGAGGATGTTCTTCACGATGGGATAGAACGCCCGACAGGTCTCGCACGCCGGGTCAAAGAACTCGACGATGGTGACCGGCGCGTTGCGCGGCCCAAACACCGGCGAATGGAAGCGGACCAGGCGGTTGTCTGCCGGGCTGCCCGACGGGGTGGCCGGCTGCCCGGTGGATTCTTTGACGACCTGATTGACCTTCTCCGCCTGCGAGTTCTGGACCCGCTTCTGGTAGGCATTCATGCCCAGGACGAAGAACATCAGGACGATGGCGACGAGGGCGGCGACGGTGATTTTTTTGGAATTCATCGGGAGGACTTTCTGAGGTAGACGACGAGAAGGATGACCAGCGCCAGGCACGCGGCCAGTGACAGCCAGGGAATCTGGACACCATTGAGGATTTCGAGCTTCTGGTCCGCGCAAGACACACCGGCACTGCATGGCACCCAGGCCTTGGGAATCAGGCCCGCGACCAGCAGGGTGTGGTAGCCGGCCATGGCCAGGCCGCCCAATGCCAGAGCCAGGGCATAGATGGCGCCCCGGCGGTCATCGGTGAAACAGGCGATGCCCAGAACGATGGCGATGGGGAACATGAAGATGCGCTGGTACCAGCACAGCACGCAGGGCGTCATGCCCATGACTTCACCGATGAACAGCGCGCCCAGGGTGGCGGTGGTCGCCACCAGCCAGGCCATCAGCAGCAGGGTCCAGGGTCGTGTCATGACGGGCGCTCCGAGGAGGTGACCGGTGGGCGAAAGGACATCAGAATCCAGATGCCCGCCGCCAGCACGATAAACACATCGGCCAGGTTGAAGGCCGGCCAATGCAGACCGCGCCAGTGCAGATCAAGGAAGTCGGTGACCGCACCGCTGGCGATGCGGTCGATCAGGTTGCCGCTGCCGCCGGCCACCAGCAATGCTCCCGCGGTCCGTTCCAGCGGTTCCACCTGGCGCGCGAGGCAGACAAAGGTAATGGGCACCACCACCATGAAACCGATAGCGATGAAGAACACCCGCTGCCAGCCGCCCGCATCGGCCAGCAGCGAAAACGCGGCGCCGGTGTTGAGCACATGAACTAGGTTCAACCAGGCGGAGACTTCGATGGCCGAGCCCAACGCTATGGTGCTGGCGAACCAGGCTTTGCTCAGCTGGTCCAGTGCCAGAAGAAAGGCCACGGCCATAAGCCAAGCCAGGCGAGGGCTACCCCGCCATGGAAATGCAGACATGAAAAAGTACCCTGAAAGCAAGGACATCACCAGCCGCGAGGGCTGACACGTTTCACAGGAATCGGAGCGGTGCGGCGCTGGGCGCCGTCAAAAAAACCGAACCCTGGTCAGGCCAGGGTGGGCCACTGCGGCCGTTCGGGCCGCTCAACGAGAAGGACTTCGGTCCAGATGCTAGCCATCATGTGCAGGCGGATAGCCTCGTCGCTCGGAACGAAGGACGCGCACACCGGCAGGGCCAGAGCGCCGGAGTGACAGCTCCCACAGTGGGAGTGCTGTGCGTGGGATTCACCGACATGGTTGTCGGTGTTGGCCAGAACCGGCGCGACTGTCAGAGCCGCATGCACCGAAGCACAGGGCTCATGCACACAAGGCTCGCGCTCGGCAGCTCCCGCCCACTGCAGGGGCAAGCAGAACAGCATCAAGAGGGTGAGCAGAACGACGCGCATAAATAAGAGATTTTACGACGCTGGCGCTTGGCAGGATGCGCAGCCCTGGTTTGCCTCAGGTTGTTCAGCTGTCAGGTGAGGACTGGAACTGGCGAATGGTGGCCCACAGTTTCGGGGTCACCGTCATGGGCTGGAACGCACTGATGTTTGCGCGACCGGTGTTGCCCAGCGGCAGACGGCCGAGAAGATGCCCAAGAGGCACCAGGAGCAGCCTCAGGAATTGCCCGCTCAGCTCGGAAGAGTCGCGCGTCCGCCAGGCGAGCCCGAGCATGCACCAGTGAGAGCGTGCATGCGGGAGCAAACGCGTCTGCCCCAGAACATGCATGGCTTCGAGCAGGTGCCAGGCTTGAGCAACATCGTGATGGTCAAGGCGCCGGTAGGCCTGTGACAGCCGCTCGAAGGTGCGCGCGTCGAACGCCACCGTCTCCACGGACTCAATGGGCGTGGCCATGGTGGTCATGCCCGTGGTCACTGGCATCAGTGGTTCCAAGTTCTCCCCTGGCCTGACGCAACACCTGCCAGCCACCGTGCAAGGCCAGCCCCGCCATCAGCGCCGCCACGAGCAGATCTGGCCAGGCGGTCCCCGTACCAAAAACCCCCAGCGCGGCCAGGAACACGGCCACGTTGCCGATGGCGTCGTTGCGGGAGCACAGCCAGACGCTGCGCATGTTGGCGTCGCCTTCGCGAAACGCATACAGCAGCCAGGCCACCGACACGTTGGCCAGCAGCGCCAGCAATGCCACCACACCCATGGTCGGCGCATCGGGTACCCGGCCGTTCCAGACCGCCCAGACGGCGCTGCCCAGCACATACAGGCCAAACCCCATCATGCTGAACGCTTTGAGCATGGCCGCCCGAGCGCGCCAGGCCAGCGCAGACGCCAGCACAGCCAGCGACACGCCGTAGTTCAGCGCGTCACCGGCGAAGTCGATGGCATCGGCCAGAAGGGACAGGGAACCCGATGAGAAGCCCGCACCCAGTTCGACCAAAAACATCGCGGCATTGACGATCAGCGCGATCCACAGCACGCGTCGGTAGCGTGGCAGGTTGGTAATCTGTCCGGGGGCGGGGCATTCGTGTTCACAGCAGTGGGCCGACATGGAAACTCCTTCAGAATATCGGTATTGGAAACCCTGGAGCGACTCCAGAGTCAAGCCGTCCGTCCAACAGCCCGGAGAAACCCCATGCGCATCAAGGAACTGGCCGAAGCCACAGGCGTGGACGTGGACACCATTCGCTACTACGAAAAGCAAGGCCTCCTGCCGGAACCGGCCCGTCAGGACAACGGCTACCGCAACTACGATAGCGCCCACCTGGAGCGACTGGCCTTCATCCGTCACTGCCGCGCACTAGAGATGCCGCTGGCTGATATCCACCGGCTGCTGGGCGCGCTGGACGCACCGTGCGAGCCACACCCGGACGTGGACAGGCTGGTGCAAGAGCAGATCGACAAGGTGCGGGCGCGGCTCAAAAGCATGTACGCGCTGGAAAAGCAGCTGTTGCTACTCAAGGCCAGTTGTGGCCGTTGTGACGACGAAGGAACTGACTGCGGCATCCTTAAGGAACTGGTGGCCGCCGCGCATGGCGAAGCGTGCGCGTGCCATGCACATCTTTCGCACTGACCCACCATGAAGACCTTTTTGCTGTACGTCGCCACCGCCTTGGCCGAGATCGTTGGCTGCTATCTGCCCTGGCTGTGGCTTCGCCAAGGAGGCTCAGCGTGGTTACTGCTGCCGGCCGCGGCCAGTCTCGCACTGTTCGCTTGGCTGTTGACTTTGCATGATGCGGTCTCGGGCCGTGTTTACGCGGCCTATGGCGGGGTGTACATCGGCACAGCCATCGCTTGGTTGTGGGCGGTGGATGGTGTCCGACCGACAGCCTGGGATGCAACCGGTGCGGCAGTGGCCTTGTTGGGCATGGGGATCATTGCGTTCCAGCCACACTGACCATTTCGGCGCATGGTTGGCTCCTCCTCCAGACAAGCCGACCAACTGTCGCTTGAGTGCTTCATCATCGAATGGCTGCTTGTTGCCTCTTCGAACATTGGCGCGTCATGAAGGAATGTCCGGGTCCAGCCTTGTAGCGACATCCGTATCATGACCGGCAAGTCCGCAGCGGAAGGCGTCACTCTGCACCGTACGGCGAGCTCACGGACTCAGCAACCTTGCGGTCATTAGTGCAACCAGTGACAAAAGGTGAGCCGAGCGGTTGCGAAGCCCCGCAGGCCTACTGGAAGTGACATCTATTGTCAAAATGTAACCCGATTGACACCGGAGCGCGGATAGTCAAGGATGGAGATATATTTCTCATATCACTCCTTCAGACGCTATGGACGCATTGCTGGATCAACTTGCCACATCGGTCACCAAAGCACGGACGCTCGAGGACCTCTCTCGGCCCCTGCTCTCCATGCTGCAGCTCGTCAGCGGCCTGGATTCTGCCTACCTGACCACCATCGATCTGGAAAAGGACGAGCAGAAGATTCTGTTTTCCCACAACGCCCACGACATGCAGATCCCGGAGGGCTTGGCCGTACCGTGGGGCGACACCCTATGCAAGCGGGCGTTGGAAGAGGGCAAGCCCTTCACCTCCAACGTCTCGGACTGCTGGGGTTATTCCAGTGCTGCCAAGGCACTCGGTATTGAAACCTATGTCAGCACTCCCATCCGACTGGGCGATGGTGCCCTGTACGGTACGCTTTGTGCCGCCAGCAGCAGGAGTCAGGTGCCCAGCGAAGACGTGCGCAAGCTGTTGGCACTCTTCGCCACCTTGATCGCGCAGAACATCGAGCGCGAGCGGCTGCTTAAAGAGCTGGTGGCCTCCAACCACGCGCTGGCGCAGCAGGCAAGGACCGATGTGCTCACGGGACTCTACAACCGTCGCGGGCTCCTCGAGGAGCTTGCGCGCGTGCTCAAACACGCCAAACGCAGCGACACCTACACCTTTGTCGCTTTCGCAGACCTGGATGGCCTCAAAGAGGTCAATGATGTCCATGGGCACGAGGTGGGGGACGCACTGCTGGCCCGAGTGGGGGCGAGCCTGAAAGACTCACTGCGTGGCGAGGACCTGGCAGCCCGCATCGGGGGCGATGAGTTCGTCGTGGTGGGCCACGGCCCCAAGGACTATTCCACAGCCGAAGGAGCGAGCGCAGTGTTCCGGGACAGGGTGTCTGCAGCGACCAGAGTAAGGGTCGAGGTGGAATCGACCGTGCTGGATTACCGGGGAGCCAGTGTGGGGCTGGCGATCATCGCCCCGGGGTCATCCACGCCGGAGGAAGCGCTGGATGTTGCCGACGATGCGATGTACGTGGTCAAAAGAAGCAGGAAGGAGCGGGCCTGAGCGTTTCGCCGAGATCAAAGTCGAGGGTGAAACACACTGGACAGTCTGTGACCTTGTCATTTACCAACGCTCATACAGCGGCAGACCTCTTGCGGCAAGCCATTGTTCCATATCCACTGGCAGCTGAATGCACTCAGCCTGAACTCGACGATTCAGCAGAAGCGGCCTGTCGTTCCCTGACAATGAACATCCGTAGCCTGCTTGGGCCTCGGTTTCTTCGGTGACGAGCTCCAAGTTGCCGTTTCGGGCTGAATCCTCGTTCGAACGGTGGTTGACCAACCTAGATCGATGAATGCCCGGTCAGGAGTAGCAAGCGATAACTTATATGCGCTGCAGCGATCGACTGCTCTCAGCCTAAAAAAGCCCCTGTGTCACGCCCACCACCTGCCCTCCCGTCGGTGCCTCGTGCGCCTGCAGCACTTCGGCGCCGGGAGCATCGAGCAACACCGTCGCCAAGCGAAGATCAGCATTCAACCAAGCCCTGAACTGCTCTGGCTCCAGCACCACGACGCTGCGCTTCTCGTCACCCGGCCGGTGAAACCGCCCCATCACCGGGTGCCCATCCGCGTTGACAGTGAGCATCGAGAAGGATGTCACGATCTCCCCAGTGCCTGGATCGGTCCAGCGGTCCCAGACGCTGGCCACGCCCATCGGCTCTCCATCCGAACGCCGGATTCGCCAACGCACCGCCCTGCCGGTTTCCCAGTTGGGCTCGAAGAAGTCGTCCAGCAAGGCAATCGCGAACTGCCGTTTGCGCCAAGGCGTGCGATAGCTGGGTTTCTCTGCCACCGTCTCGCTGCGCGCGTTGTAGGTACGCCGACCAATGTTGGCGTCCTTGGCCCAGTGTGGAACGAGACCGAAGCGGCCCAGCATGCACTTCACATTGCGCTGGTCATCCAGCACTGCAATGGGTGCTGCGTACCCAGGAAACGCTTCAGCCGGGTACGACTGCTCGGGCAAGTCCACGCCCAGGTTCTGCGTGACCCAGTGCTTGTTTCTGGTCGGTGTGTAGTTGGTACACATGCGCTCATTGTGCTGGAGCAGCAACCGATACGTTTGCCTGATGTGCCTGCCGTTTGAGCAGCGGACCCGGAACCGTTGCTGGACAAGCACTTAGGTTGCTTCCCCTAGGCTTATCCACAGGCTTGCCCCCGTTGCCTGGGGATGTCTGGTTGACTTCTGCGTGTGCGCCGGTCAGGAACCCGCACCAACAAGCATCAGGAACACCACGAAGAACGCGATGGCCGCCAAGGTCCGGCCAACACCGACTGGGCGGTGCACGACCTCAAAGCCGCCATCCGCATCCCAGGTCGTTACCCCACCGCGTTTGAGCTTGCCGTGGGCGATGATCAAGGTGACCAAGCTGACCAACGGCAGGCCCATGCCCATTCCTCTCAGCCACACCTTGAGGGAGCGAGCCAGCGCCGTCGAGTAATCCATCTTCTGCCCATTGCGCAAGCGCAAGGAGATGCGAAACAAGGCTTTGCCAGGGGTGGTGCCGAACACGCTCAGGCACAGGGGTTCTACAAAGCCCCAAGCCAGCAGGATGATGATGCCGAGCACCCAGTCGCTGGCGGGGTCGCTGTTGTAGATGAGCTCTGGCCAGATGACACCGATCACCACGCCTGAAGGCAGGGAGAAGAGCAGAACATCCAGCATCCGGGCCCAGTAGCGCACCCATGGACGGATTTGCTCGCCCTCGGCCACTGGCGCGGGTGCTGGTTCGCTGGGGCCACGGCTTGGCTCACTCAGCGTCCAGTCCGCTGCATTGCCCCGGTAGACGCTGTCTGCGCTGGACGCGATGGCTTTGCCACAGCTCGGACAGAACTGGGCACCGGGCGGCAACTGTGAGCCGCAGTGTTGGCAGAACATCGCTTGAACCTCCCGCAAATCCGTTCCAACGCCATTGTGGTGAAGATGATAGCGGAGCCCTGATGTTGGCTCTTGCAGGGTCACGCCCCGGATTTATACTGTATGTATGTACAGTTATTCGGTCACAGAGTTCAGGCAGCCAGCAGCGGTGCAGCTCCTGCCCAAGTCGCAAGCTGCACCGGCGCTGGCTTCGCTGCTGGAGCGGACAGCCTGCCCTGCTCTGCCCGCTTCGCTGTGCTTGCCTCTGGTGGGCTTCAAGACGCCTGCGGGCTTTCCTTCGCCTGCCGCGGACTTCCAGGTCGAGCGGCTGGACCTGGGCGAGAAGCTGGAGCTGGAGCGCCCCTACGTCTTCATGGGCCGGGTCAGCGGCAACTCGATGACAGGGCGTGGCATCGAGAACGGTGACCTCATCGTCATCAACCGCAAGATCACCCCACGCCATGGCCAGGTGGTGGTGGCCGTCATCGACAACGAGCTCACCTGCAAGACGCTGTACAAGCTGCGCGGCATCGTCAAGCTGCTCTCGGCCAATCCGGAGTATCCGGACATCGTCCCCGGCGACGCTCAGGAGATCACGGTCTGGGGTGTGGTGACCTCGGTCATCAAAGAGATGCCGGTGTGACGGTCACAACGGGAGGCTTGGGTGTCTGGCGACAAGGTCTTTGCGCTGCTCGACGGCAACAACTTCTATGCCTCGTGCGAGCGGGTGTTCAACCCCAAGCTCATCGGGCGGCCGGTGGTGGTGCTGTCCAACAACGACGGATGTGCCATCGCTCGCAGTGAGGAGGCCAAGGCGCTGGGCATCAAGATGGGGGCGCCCTGGTTCCAGATCCGGCACCTGGAGCAGTCTGCGGGACTGGTGGCGCTCTCAGCCAACTTTGTGCTCTACGGTGACATGAGCGCACGGATGATGGAGATTGCTGAGACGCTGGGCTGTGGGCAGGAGGTCTATTCGATCGACGAGTGCTTTCTCGACCTGACGGGGGTTCAGGACGCCACACAGCGGGCACGGGCCACGCAGGAGCGCATACAGCAGTGGATAGGCGTACCCACCTGCATCGGTATTGCTCACACCAAGACCTTGGCCAAGCTGGCGAACCATATGGCCAAGAGCGCGGACCGCAAGCCGGGGAGCTACCCCGTCCGGCTGGCCAAGGTGTGCAATCTGGTGGAGCTCACTGAACGCCAACGTGACTGGCTATTCGAGCGAACCGAGGTGGGAGAAATCTGGGGGGTTGGGCCGCGCATTGGGCGGCAGCTGCAGGAGGCGGGTATCCGCACGGTGCTGGATCTGAAGCGGCTCGACCCGGCGACCGTCAAGCGCAACTGGTCGGTGGTGCTGGAGCGGACCGTCCGTGAGCTCAACGGCATTCCCTGCATCGACCTGGAGGCAGTCCCCGCCACCAAGCAGCAGATCGCCTGCACACGGTCGTTTGGGCAGAAGGTGACGGAGCTCAATGAGCTGAGGGAGGCCATCACGGAGTTTGCCAGCCGGGCGGCGCAGAAGCTGCGGGAACAAGGCAGTCGTACAGGGGCGGTGTTGGTGTTCATCCGCACGAGCCCGTTTCGGGTTCAGGACCGGCAGTACAGCCGCTCGGTAACGGTGCCATTGCGTTTGCCTTCTTCTGACACTCAGCGGATCGTGGGGGCTGCACTCAAGGGGTTGGAGCGTATCTACCGCTCAGGCTTCAACTATGCCAAGGCGGGTGTGATGCTCCTGGATCTGCAGGCCGACGGCATGGAGCAGCAGGAGCTGGATCTGGGTGACCAAGAGGTGGAGAGAGATGAGCGGCAGCAACGGCTCATGGAGACGCTGGATGGGCTCAACCAGCGCTATGGCCGGGGGACGTTGCAGCTGGGTTCGGCCAGGGTGTCGAAGAGCCGCACGCCAAGCAAAGCCGGGGCCTGGCAGATGAGGCAGGAGCGGCGAACACCGAGGTACACCACTCATTGGCAGGAATTGATGGTCGTAGGAGATGAGCATCCCGGCTCCTTGGCGTGAGCCCATGACGGACTTTTGACGCAGCAAACTGTCCAATTAATGTCTGCGGCATTTGGCGGGGAGGGTGTGCAGAATTTTGTGTAAACGGACAATTCCCCGCCGGCGCAAGCCGGCCTGTCCGTAAGCACCATGAGCACCAAGAAACACGACGTACCCGAAGAACTTTTGTCCAGCCTGCTGGCCAACTACAAGAAACCTGAAGACCTGATAGGCGAGAACGGCCTGCTCAAGCAGTTGACCAAGCTGTTGGTTGAAAGGGCCTTGGACGCCGAACTGACCGAACACCTCGGCCATGAGCGCAATGAAGCCGTGGCAAACGCCAGCGGCAACACCCGCAACGGCAAGAGCAAGAAGACCCTCAAGGGCGATTTCGGTGAACTGCCCATCGAGGTCCCCCGCGACCGCCACGGCAGCTTCGAGCCCCAGCTCATCCCCAAGCACCAGACCCGCTGGGCCGGCTTCGACGACAAAATCATTTCTCTGTACGCCCGTGGCATGACGGTGCGCGAGATACAGGCCCACCTCGAAGAGATGTACGGCACCGAGGTCTCACCCAGCCTGATTTCCTCAGTGACCGACGCGGTGGCCGATGAGGTCAAGGCCTGGCAGGCCCGGCCGCTGGAGCCGATTTACCCCATCGTCTATCTGGACTGCATCCATGTGAAGGTGCGCGAGGGTGCAGTGCGGGTCAAGGCGGTGTACCTGGCCATCGGCATCACCATGACGGGCGACAAGGAAGTGCTGGGCCTGTGGCTGGCGCAAACCGAGGGGGCCAAGTTCTGGCTGCAGGTCGTCACCGAGTTGCGCAATCGGGGCGTGCAGGACATCTTCATCGCCTGTGTCGACGGGCTCAAGGGCTTCCCAGACGCGATTGAGGCGGTATTCCCCAAGGCGGTGGTGCAACTGTGCATCGTGCACATGGTGCGCCACAGCCTGAACTACGTGTCCTGGAAACGCAGGAAGGAGGTGGCGGCCGACCTGCGCCGCATTTACACCGCCGCCACCGCCGAGGAGGCCGAGCTGATGCTCGGGGAATTCGAGGCCCGCTGGGACGACGAGTATCTGCCCATCGGTCAGTCATGGCGCCGCAACTGGAGCCGGCTGACCCCGTTCTTTGACTACCCGCCAGAAATCCGCAAGGTCATCTACACCACCAACGCCATCGAGTCGGTCAACATGAGCTTGCGCAAACTCACCAAGAACCGGGGTTCGTTCCCCAGTGACGAGGCACTGACCAAGTTGTTCTACCTGGCCCTGCGCAACATCAGCCAGAAGTGGACCATGCCCATCCGGGATTGGAAGGCTGCTCTGACCCGATTTAGTTGCTCCTGATTTATTCATAACCCATTGATTTCATGAGATATTCATGGATTTGCCGGGTATGATTTCTCCCTGTTTGACGGCTTCTTTGCCTCGATTCCTGGGAGTCTGTAGATGTTCGCCTGCGCCGCCACCGACGACTTCTTCCGCTCGCGCATCGACCACATGATCGACCTGCGCCACCCGCTGGCCGTGCTGGCCTCGCGCATGCCCTGGCAGGAGATCGAAGCAAAGGTGGCCCAGGTCTTCAGCCGCAAAGGCCGCGCCGGCGTGGCCATGCCCGAGCTGGACCTCTTCGGCGAACAGGTGCAGCGTACTGTCGCGCCCAGCAAGGCCGGACGCCCGCGCGTGCCGCTGCGCATCATGATCTCGCTGCTGTACCTCAAGCACGCCTTCAACGAGTCCGACGAAGGCGTCGTCCAGCGCTGGGCCGACACACCCCGCTGGCAATACTTCTCGGGCTGCGCTTACTACGAAGACAGCCCACCCTGCGACGCCACCACCCTGGTCAAGTTCCGTCAGCTGCTCGGTGACGAAGGCGTCGAAGAGCTGCTGGCCCAGACCATCAACGTGGCCGTCGAACTCAAGCTCATCAAGCCGCAGGAACTCAGCCGGGTGATTGTGGACAGCACGGTGCAGCACAAGGCGATAGCCCACCCCACCGACAGCCGCCTGCTGGAGACGGCGCGCACCAAGCTGGTGGAGGTAGCCAAGGACGCGGGTGTCCGTCTGAAGCAGACCTTCGCCAAAGAGGGCAAAGAGCTCAGCCGCAAGGCTGGTCGCTATGCCCACGCCCGCCAGTTCAAGCGCATGAAGAGCGCCATCAGACGCCAGCGCACCATCGTCGCGCGGCTGCAGCGCGAGATCGAACGCAAGGCCACGGCAGCCAGCACAGCCATTGGGATGGCTGTGCGGCAGGCTCTGGGCGAGGCCCTGAGCAAGGCCGCGCGCATCAACGCCCAGAGCGGCCAGCGCAAGGCCATCGACGGGCAGCCCAAGCTCTACGCCTGGCACGCCCCCGAGGTGGATTGCATCAGCAAGGGCAAGGCCAGGACACCCTACGAGTTCGGCGTGAAGGTGGGCATTGCCAGCACGTTCAAAGGCAACCTCGTCGTGGGTGCACGGGCATTCCACGGCAACCCCTATGACGGACACACCTTGGCCGAACAACTGGAGCAGGCCACGATCCTGATGCAGGACAGCCGGGTCAAGCCTGCCACCGCGTTCGTGGACCTGGGCTTCCGGGGTGTGGATGCGGACAACCCGGATGTGCACATCGTGCACCGGGGCAAGAGCAAACGGATCACGCAACAGGAGAGAAGGCTGCTCAGGCGCCGTCAGGCGATCGAGCCCATCATCGGACACCTCAAGGCCGACTGTCGGATGCAGCGCTGTCACCTCAAGGGCAAAACGGGGGACCGGTTGCATGCGGTGCTGTGCGCGGCGGGCTACAACATCCGCTGGCTGCTGCGCATGATCGCGCTCAAGGGCGTGACCTTCTTGTGGCGCCTTTATTTGCGCCTGCGCGTGCTCTCCGCGCTGGTGTCAACCTGGCTGCGGGTGCTGTGCAAATGGCTCGCCTGCACGTCCAACGCCACGACCTCGACTGTGGCCTTGGCTTGAAAATGAATAAATCAGGGGCGACGATTTACCATTCAGTTCGGAGACCGCATCTCCGTCAATTGAAGTCCGACCCGTTTACACAAAAATTCGGACACGCCCGCCGGCTATGTTGTTCATTGAGCATCCGTTTTTGCCGGTCAGTACAGTGATGTCCGCATCGGGCGCCCATGTCCGGTCGACAATATCGACACTCTCGCGTATCCAGCACTGACTAACAGAACCTGAGATTTGCCTTTCTCTACAACGCCTTGGGTGTACCGGTGGCAGCCGGAGTGTTGTTAAACGTATTTCCGGCAAGAGGTCATCCCGCGCCGTACCCAACCGGCGCTACGCCGCCGGTGCTTGTAGGTTTGCTCTACGAATATCAGCTTGCTCCTCATCAAACAACTCAAGTCCTCCTCATCGAGTAAAACGCAAGAGAAATCTCGTAGTTCCATCGCAGGACGTCACGTCTACGCTCCCGCTATGGGCGCTCATAATGGCTTGCGTAATGGCCAGGCCCAAACCTGTTCCGTCTGACTCAGGTCGACTACGCGACTTGTCAGCTCGGTAGAAGCGGTCGAACAAGCGCGGGAGATGCTCGGGGTCGATGGTTTTGCCGGTGTTTTCGATGCAAAGAATCACCGATTCGGCATTCGTAGTGATAGATGCCTTCACAGTGCTGTTTTGCGTCCCATAACGCAAAGCATTTGACAACAGGTTGCTGATCGCACGGCGCAGCATCAGCCGGTCACCGACTACGGAAGCCTCCCCTTGTACTTGCAGATGTATTGAACGGTCCTCCGCCACGGCGTCGTAGAAGTCGAAGAGTGCTTGAACCTCCTGTTCCAAACGGACGGTTTCTGGATGCGGCAGTGGCATGCCGTTGTCCGACTTGGCCAGGAACAGCATGTCCGAGATCATTCGGGCCAAACGCTGAAACTCCTCGGCGTTTGACGCAAGCACGTCCTGGTAGGTCGCTGGATCACGCTTTTGGGAAAGACAAACCTGGGTCTGGGTCAACAGGTTGTTGATCGGGGTGCGCAGCTCATGCGCCAGATCGCTGGAGAAGTCCTGCAAGCGTGCGAAATCGTCCTCCAGTCGTATCAGCATCTCGTTCAAACCGGCCGCGAGATCAGCCATTTCGACGGGTACTGCCTCAACGGGCATGCGCTGGTGCAACTGGTCAGCAGTGACTTTGGACGCCTGTTCACGCATGAACCGAAGTGGCGCCAAGCCCGTACGGGCTGCCCACCATCCCAGTGCGCCACTAACCAGCGTAGCCAGTGCAACAAAAGTAGCCAAGGTTTTGGCCAACGACTGCAAGAACTCGAAGTGATGATGGATATCTACGGCCAAAATCACTCGCAGTGACGGTGCAATGTCCGGTGGCATCTCTGGCTCAAGCTCCAGTTGGAGCGCGATACCTCTTAACGGACGTCCATCGCCCTCCCAGTCTTGGATACCCTGAGGGAGTGAACCTTCCAAAAAATCGCGAGGGGTGTTCAGCGTATCGACGCCAAAGACACGTGTGTCTCCTCTCCAGGCCTGCAGATAGAAGCCGTGGTGACTGCTTTCCAGTTCCTCCAAGCGGCTCGTGAAGGTATCTACCTCCATACCCGATGCAACCATCTCCTTTAGCCAGTGCGCCTTTTCGTTCAGAAACCCGCGATCAAGCTCGATGAAGTGCCGCTGGCTCGAATAGAGCACCAAGGCGGCGAGGGCAGAGAGAACAACGGCGGAAACAAGGGTGTAGAGAACCGTCAGCCTGACGGTGAGCGTGGTTCGGGCAAACATCAGTCGCGCTCCGGCGGCTCAAGAACGTAGCCCATGCCTCGCACGGTCTGGATCAGTCGTGGCTCAAAGCCGTTATCCACTTTGGCTCTCAAGCGACGGATGGCCACTTCGATGACATTCGTGTCGCTGTCGAAATTCATGTCCCAGATCTGCGATGCGATCAGCGACCGGGGAAGCACCTCACCCTTGCGGCGCATCAGCAGTTCGAGAAGGCCGAACTCTTTCGCGGTCAGATCGATTTTTTTCCCCGCTCTGGAGACCCTGCGGCGCAACAAGTCCAGTTCCAGATCCTCGACCACCAGAACGGTCGATTCCGCATTGCCTCGACCACGTCGCAGGATGATGCGCACCCGGGCGAGCAACTCTGCGAAAGAGAAGGGCTTCACAAGGTAGTCGTCGGCCCCCAGTTCCAGACCCTTCACCCGGTCTTCCACATGGTCCTTGGCCGTGAGGAACAGTACCGGCATCAAGCGACCTCTGTCTCGCCAGGCTTTCAGCACCTGCCAGCCATCCAGGTCTGGAAGCATCACATCCAGGATCACGAGGTCATGATCGCCTTCCATGCCGTGGTGCATGCCATCCAGCCCGTTGGTCACAAGATCCACCGTGAAGCCGGACTCCCGCAGGCCTTGGCGCAGGTACTCGCCTGTCTTGGTTTCGTCCTCGACGATCAGAATTTTCACTGTTTAGCTCCTGAGCCGTAGTATGCCTCTTCCTGGCAGGCATCGCATGGAGGTCGCGTCAACATGACAACTTTGTAATGAAGCCGACATGTTTGCGACGGAGCGGGCTCACCAGAATCGTTGCCATGTGTTCAAAAACGTGGAGCAGTAAAGGTGTCAACTAAAAAAATATCTGCCAACGCTCGCCATGTGCTGGTCGTGGGACTTTTCCTGGTTCCACTGATCTCGACCGCGCAGGGTACAGAGCCGCCAGCCGATGTGGACTGGAAAAAAGCCAATGAGACGGTCGGAACGTTCAAGCGCGGGCACGCGGACATCCTGAAATGGGAGCAAAGCAACCTGCCGGCTGAAAAGGCGACCGATCTTCGTCCCCCGGCTTTCGCCCTGATGACCGTGGAACAAGTGGTTCGTCAGGCATGGAAAGCGCATCCCAGCCTGGCCAAAGCGCTTTCGGGGCTGGGCGAACCGGCGGTACGTGAAATCGCTGCCGGCCGGTTCCAGGTGGTGGATGCTGTGCTGCGTCGCCGAGTCGGCGACCTGCCCGAGATCCTGGAAGTGGCAACTGATGCCAAGAAGGCGTGGATCGATGCTGTCGCTGCCCGCCAATTGGTTCGATACCAACGCGAGGCCCTGGAAGCCGCTGAAGCCGCAAACGAACTGGGGCGTCGCATGGTCAGCGTCGGTAACTGGAGCCGGTTGCAGCAGACGCAAGTCCAGCTGGCGGAGTCGGCCGCACGGGGCAATCTGGTGCGGGCTGAATTCGCAGCAGAACAAGCCCAGTCCCGCCTGATCAAGACTTTGCAGCTGACCGGTGTCCAAGATGAAGTAGGGCTGCCCGACGCGCTGCCCGGACTACCCGTCCAGCCCGTCTCCCAGGAGGAAGTGACACGCCAACTGGAGACCTATCTCTCATGGGCTTCGCGCGTCGAGCAGATGCAGATCAAGTCAAAGTTGAGGCTCGCCTCCGGTGCCTACCGTGGTGCCTATCAGCTGGCCAAGATCAGCCAGTCGGAAGTGCTGGCGGTCCGCAAGTTCGTGTCCGAAGAGACGGTCCTGCACTACAACGGCATGCTCAAAAGCGTCTGGAACCTCCTGGATGAAGTTCGCAACCAGTCCCAGGCAATGGTCGACGCGGTAGGCGCACAGAAAGACTTCTGGACAGCTGAGGCTGACCTGCAGTGGGTGTTGGTAGGCGGTGGTCCCTCGGCGTTCGTCTCTTTGGGTGGCGGCTCTGGCGAGCAGGCCGCGGCAGCAGGTCACTAAATCAAATGCAAACCATGATCAACTCTCGCAGAAAATTTTTTGCCGGCGCTGCCGCCTCAGTCGCTGGACTGGCCGTCGCTCGCTCTGCCATGGCGTCCCTTCCGGAGCCCGTCATTCAGACCTCGGTCAATACGGCACCACCGCTGGTGCCTACGACGGGCCGCCCATATAACCCCGTTGTCACTCTCAATGGCTGGACCCTGCCGTGGCGGATGAACAATGGCGTCAAAGAATTCCACCTGGTGGCCGAGCCGGTGGTCCGCGAAGTGTCTCCCGGTTTCATGGTGAACATGTGGGGATACAACGGCCAGAGCCCTGGACCCACCATTGAAGTGGTGGAAGGAGATCGTGTCCGGATTTTCGTGACCAACAAGCTGCCTGAGCACACGACGATCCATTGGCACGGCCAGCGCTTGCCCAGTGGCATGGACGGCGTGGGTGGCCTGAATCAGCCGGCCATTCCGGTCGGAAAAACCTACGTCTACGAATTTGAGGCTCGCCGTCCCGGCACTTTCATGTACCACCCACACGCCGACGAGATGGTGCAAATGGCGATGGGCATGATGGGCATGTGGGTGACCCACCCCAAGGCCAAACACCCGCACATCAGCGACGTGGATCGGGATTTCTGTTTCCTGCTCAACGCCTTTGACGTCGAGCCAGGCAGCAAGACGCCCAAGGTCGCCACCATGACCGACTTCAACATCTGGTGCTGGAACTCCCGCGTGTTTCCGGCCATCGACACGTTGAACGTCCGACTGAATGACCGGGTTCGCATTCGCGTGGGCAATCTGACGATGACCAACCACCCCATACACCTGCACGGACATGAGTTTCTGGTGACAGGTACAGACGGTGGTCCGACGCCGCCGAGCACCCGCTGGTACGAGGTGACCACCGACGTGGCGGTGGGGCAGATGCGGCAGATCGAACTGATAGCGGATGAGGAGGGCGACTGGGCCATGCATTGCCACAAGAGCCATCACACCATGAATGCGATGGGGCACGACGTGCCGACCATGATCGGCGTGGACCACCGTGGATTGGTCAAGAAGATCCAGCGCGTGGCCCCTGACTACATGATGATGGGCGAGCGCGGCATGGCCGACATGGGAGAGATGCAAATGCCAATCCCCGACAACACGGCGCCCATGATGACCGGTACGGGTCAATTTGGCCCCCTGGAGATGGGCGGCATGTTCACGGTCTTCAAGGTGCGCAAGGACCAGAAACCCGGTGACTACAGCGATCCGGGTCACTACAAGTTCCCTGAAGGCACGGTGGCCTATGAGTGGAAAGGTCAGACACCTCCCGCCAATCGACCGGCCGCCTCGAATCCTGCACCGGCCTCCGCCACGGCCGTCAAGCCGAGCGGCAAGCATTCCGCCCACTGACCCCACTTCATTCCTCAACTCAGCCAAGGAGCATCACATGCAAGTAACCCAGATCATCGCCGTTGGCCTCATTGCGCTTTCGGCATCGGCCTCGTTTGCACACGGCAATGAAGAGCACAAGAAGGCCGGCCCTGTGAAGATGGAACAGAAGCCTTGGGGCATCGCCGGCACAGCGAAGCCGGGTGTTCGGACCATCGAGATCAAGATGACCGACAACATGCGTTTCAGCCCGGATCTGGTGGAAGTCAAGCAGGGGGAGACCGTTCGTTTCGTTCACACCAACAACGGAAAAATCATGCACGAGTTTGTTCTCGGAACAAAGAAGGAGCTCGATGAACATGCAGCCTTGATGAAGAAGTTTCCTGGCATGGAGCACGACGAGCCCTACATGGCGCACGTGGCGGCTGGGAAAAAGGGAGAAATCGTCTGGAACTTCAACCGGGTGGGCGAGTTCGATTTCGCTTGCCTGCTGCCTGGTCACTACGAAGCGGGCATGGTTGGAAAAATCCGCGTGGCGGCGAAGTAATCGGGACGCTACTACGCTCTCGTTTCAAGGAGTACCCTCATGAAAACGCTCAAACACGTATCCGCTGCTGTGGCGATCGTTGGCGCGACGTTGCTGGTTCCGGCATTTGCACAACAGATGCCCATGGACCACGGCAAGATGGCCAGCACTCAGGCTCCGTCAATGACTGATGGTGAGATCCGCAAGGTCGACAAAAGCGCGGGGAAGTTGACCATCAAGCACGGCGAGATCAAGCACATGGATATGCCGCCTATGACCATGGTGTTCTACGCGGGCGACAAAGCCATGCTCGATCAGGTGCGCGAAGGTGACAAGGTTCGATTTCTGGTGATCCAGGAATCGGGGAAGATGACCGTCACCAAAATCGAGCCCATGCGCTGAGTTTGGATTCGGTTGGGACAAACCGAATGAAGCCTCACAGCCTGCGAAGGATGTGAGGCTTTCGCCTTTGGCAAGGCCATGTTTCCCAAAACACCCCGCCCAGAACTCTGACAACCCTTGACCTTATGGATCACAGTCACCATCACCATCACCATAACCATCGCGGACATAGCGCCACCTCGACCGGAGCGGTCAAGGCGGGTTCGGAGAATGCCGGCGATGCCCCACTGGATACCGCAGTACCTGCAGAGGTGATGGGGGCGGTCTACACCTGCCCGATGCACCCCGAGATCCGGCAGAAACTCCCGGGCATCTGCCCCAAATGCGGTATGACGCTGGAGCCTATTTTGCCTACCGGCAATGAGGAAGATAACCACGAACTTCTGGACTTTAGCCGTCGGTTCTGGTGGACCTTGCCTTTGACCGTGGCTGTCGCAGTGCTGGCCATGCTGGGGCACCAGTTAACCGCTTTAAGCGCCGGGGCCAGAAGCTGGGTCGAGCTGGTGTTGTCGATCCCCATCGTCGTGTGGGCGGGGTGGCCGTTCTTTGCTCGAGGGTGGGCTTCTGTGGTCAATCGAAACCCCAATATGTGGACTCTGATTGCCCTGGGTACGGGAGCAGCGTTTCTGTATAGCGTCGTAGCAACGATCGCTCCAGGCGTCTTCCCTGAGTCGTTCCAGTCCATGGGGCGCGTGGGGGTTTATTTCGAAGCGGCTGCGGTGATCATCTCACTGACCTTGCTGGGGCAAATTCTGGAGCTCAAGGCCAGGTCCCAAACGTCGGCTGCGATCAAATCCCTTCTGGGTCTGGCGCCCAAGACCGCCCGCCGCATCCTTCCTGATGGATCCGAGGAAGACGTTGCGCTCAGCCATGTCCATGTAGGTGACTTGTTGCGCGTTCGACCCGGAGAGAAGGTTCCGGTTGACGGGATCGTGATCGACGGAGCGAGTGCCGTGGACGAGTCGATGCTGACGGGTGAACCGGTCCCGGTCACCAAGCGCATGGGTGACGCCTTGATTGGCGCTACGCTCAATACCAGTGGCGCGCTGACCATGAAGTCAGAGCGCATCGGGTCAGAGACGGTGCTTTCGCAGATCGTGCAGATGGTGGCGCAGGCGCAGCGGTCCAAGGCACCGATGCAACGCATGGCGGACGTCGTAGCTGGCTACTTCGTCATGACGGTGGTCGCAGTTGCTGTGATCACTCTGCTGGTGTGGGGTTTCTGGGGGCCTCAGCCCAGCTGGGTTTACGGCCTGATCAACGCTGTAGCGGTACTGATCATCGCCTGCCCCTGCGCATTGGGTCTGGCAACACCCATGTCCATCATGGTTTCGACCGGTCAGGCAGCTACGCGGGGGATTCTTTTCCGGGACGCAGCAGCCATCGAGAACCTGCGCCGCGTGGATACCTTGATCGTCGACAAGACCGGCACCCTGACCGAAGGCCGGCCGGTGTTCGAGCAAGTGATTCCCGTCGATGGCTTCACTGCGGACGAAGTTCTGACACTGGCGGCAAGTTTGGACCAGGGCAGCGAGCATCCACTGGCGGCCGCCATCGTTTCAGCGGCACGCGGCAAGGGCCTGGCTCTTCATCCCGTTGAAGACTTTGATTCGGGTTCTGGTATTGGTGTGTGGGGCCATGTTCAGGGCCGGCGGCTTTCTTTGGGCAACACCGCACTCATGGAGCAAATGGACGTCGAAACCATGTTTTTGAGTGATCGAGCTGACCAGTTGCGCGCTCAAGGTTCCAGCGTCATGTACCTGGCAGTCAGTGGGCAACTGGCTGGCTTGCTTGCGGTATCTGACCCCATCAAAGCCACCTCGCCGGAGGCGATAGCGACATTGAAAGCCGCCGGGGTGCGTATCGTGATGGCCACAGGTGACGGCGTGACCACTGCAAAAGCGGTCGGAGTTCACCTGGGTATTGACGAGGTACACGGCGAGGTGAAGCCAGCCGACAAGCTGGCGCTCGTAGAACGCTTGCAAGCCGAGGGGCGCGTCGTGGCCATGGCGGGGGACGGCATCAACGATGCGCCGGCACTCGCCAAAGCCGATGTAGGCATTGCGATGGGTACCGGAACGGATGTGGCCATGAACAGCGCCCAGGTAACCTTGGTCAAGGGCGACTTGCGAGGCATTGCCACTGCCCGAATGCTTTCGGTGCACACCGTGCAGAACATGAAGCAGAACCTCGCGTTCGCGTTTTTCTACAACGCCTTGGGCGTTCCCGTGGCTGCCGGAGTGCTGTTTCCCTTGACAGGGTGGTTGCTGTCTCCGCTGATTGCCGCGCTCGCTATGAGCCTGAGTTCGGTGTCCGTCATCGCAAACGCGTTACGGCTTCGCATGCAACGGCTGTGAGAGCAGCAGAAAAAAATAGCCGTCACACCTGTATCGTGTGACGGCTTGAGCACGTCTTAGGTCAGTTCTGGTGGCCCTTGACGGTAAGGGCGTGCATGCGGGCCACTTCGTTGCTGGTGACCGGAATTTTCTTGCCGTCTGCGGCTTCCAGCACATCGCCCTTCTTGATGTACTTGGCATTGCCATAGGCATCCTGCTTGGCCATGGTGCCGTCCTTGAAGACGAACAACGTACCGCCATCACGCAGTGGCACCATCTCCTTGGCCGCGTCGCGGGCGGCGTCGGATGCGAAGGTCATGGAGGTGGCAAGGGCGAGCGTGGTGAATGCGACGATGGTTTTCATGGTGACTCCTGATACTTGATCTGAGAGGCCTATGCCCCTCAGGTACTTTCGTACAGGCGCAATGATAGTGGCGCCCCCATGACACGAGGGTGCCGCCACGATTACATTGTTGTCACGGCCCTGTCAGTCTGTTTTGTATTCGTGGACTTCAGGTCCGACCGCCTCCTGAGCATCTGAAAGACCACGGGAACTACAAAAAGCGACAGCAAAGGCGCGCTGAGCATTCCGCCCACCATGGGCGCTGACTTGCGCTTTCGCAGCACGAGAATGCAGGCAGCCAAGCCTGTTCCGTAGAACAGGTTCGGCGCGAGGCCAATCACGGCCTCGATCAGGTCCATCTGCAGCAGTTTCTGGCGGATGTCACCTTCAGCGCCTTTGCGAAAAAGAGCGCCCTGGGGGAGCACCACGGCCATCCGGCCAGACCCCTCGGCCATGGACTTGACCATGTGCTGCACCCAGGCAAAGTCGCCACTTGACGAGGGCGGCAAACCGGCGAAGTTGCGACCGAAGGGATCATTCATCCACTGGTCTTCACCCCATTTTTCCAAGGAGAACGGCGGGTTGGCGATGACGCAATCGAAGGTGGCCAGTCGGTCGCCATCAAAGAAAGCGGGACTGCGCAGGGTATCGCCTCGCACCACCTGAAAGTCCTCAATGCCGTGCAAGAACAGGTTCATGCGGGCGATGGAAGAAGTCGTCAGGTTTTTCTCCTGGCCATACAGCTTGCCCCACAGTCGCTTCACGTCACCGTGCATCTCTTTGACGTGCTGTACGGCAGCGAGCAGCATCCCGCCGGTACCGCAGGCGGGGTCATAAATGGTCTCTGCTTCCTTGGGATCGAGCATGTCGATCATCAGCCGAACCACACTGCGTGGGGTGTAGAACTCGCCGGCCTTCTTGTTGGTGGCGTCGGCGAACTTCTTGATCAGGTACTCGTAGGCATCGCCGACCAAGTCGGACGCGGCGTTTTGGTTACCCAGCGGAAGCGCAGAAAAATGCTCGATAAGGTCCTTGAGCAGCGCATCCGACAGACGCTCCTTGTTCGTCCACTGCGCGTCACCGAACACGCCGTAGAGCGTGTCTGGGTTCGCCTTCTCGATGCCACGCATGGCGTGCTGCAGAGCAGCACCGACGTTGGTCGGTTTGGCACGGACGTCCACCCAGTGGCATTCTTCTGGAATTTGGAAACGGTGTGACTCCGGGAACCATGCCAACTGCTCATCACCCGTCTCGTCGACGATGTCCTGGTACTCCTCGTCCCATACGTCGCAGATGCGCTTAAAGAACAGCAGTGGGAAGATGTAGGTCTTGAAGTCGGCAGCATCCACCGGTCCGCGCAGGATGTTGGCGGATTCCCAGAGGTGGCTTTCGAGTTGGCCGAGAGTGACTTGGTCAGCACTCATTGTTACTTGTCCTTTGTGCATTTCGCTGGCCCTTGCAGGCCGGGCGCCGGCTGGGCATTTTCAACTCCGAACAGCCCTTGCAAGCATAGCGTGGGCCCTATCAGTTCAATTCGAGTATTCAGAACTACCCTCTGTGTCATCGAAGACATGGGCAATTGGGTGTCACAAACAACGACCGCTCGGTCTGTCCTCCAGTTGTCCATGAACGACGGCACTGCAACTCTGGACGACCAATCGCCTACCGGGCGGCTGGAATGTCACCTGGATGCTTTTGACCGAAGGGTTTGGATACGGTCACCCAGACTGGCCCAGGCGTTGCGCATCGGTGCTTCATACTGCGCCCGCTGGTAAATTCGCTTGACCTTCTTCTCCTCAATGTGGTTCAGACACCGCTCCACCACATCAGGCAGCACGCCCAGTTCGGCCATGTAAGTCGCTCCTGTACGCCGCAGGTCGTGCGGCGTCCATCGCCCTCCTGGCAAAACCAGCCCGTCAACGACCTTGGAGCGACCTGACATCGGTTTGCCACTTGAGCGTTGGCGATCACCCACCTGCTTGGTCACGGTTTTCTCGCAAACGTGATCAGCAAAATCTGGCTGGTCTTTCTTCTGCCTCCGAGCAGGAAACAACCAAGGTGTCAGTCCAGTCATCTCCTTCAGGCGCTTCAGGCAATTCACGGCAAAATCGCTGAGGTAGATGTCATGCCGACGGCCATTCTTGGTTTCAGGCAAGGTCCAAAGACGTCGAGTGAGATCCACGTGCTCCCAGCGAGCACTCAGGACCTCCCCAATCCGAGCCAACGTCCCCAGCTGCAGCATCAACGCCAGCTGGGCGGTGTCCGTCAAGCCAGACGACGGAAGCCTGCGGAACAACTCCATCACCTCGTCTTCAGAGAGCACCCGATCACGTTCTACATCTGCCCCCAGGCGAGCCTTCTTGATGCGAGCCGTGGGATCCGCTGGAATGTAATCGCGGTCGAGTGCAAACCCGAACATCTGCCGCAGATCGGCCAAGGTCTTCTTGGCAGTCCGCACCATGGTCATGGTCTCGGTGGCGCGGCCTTTGATGGTGTCCACGATCTCTTGGATGTGTGCCTTGGTCACGTCCTCTGCAGCCATCTCTCCGATCAGTGGAAAAACGTCCCGGTTGAATGAACGCTCCACCTCTGCACCCTTGTCCGCACGCTGGATCAGCTCCAGTCGCTGCCACTGTCCAAACAGCCCCTTGACGCTGAGTCTGGCCTCTTTCTCGGCCAGTTGTTGTAGCCGCTGCTTTTGAACGAGGATGGCCTCTTGTCGGTCGGCCTCGATTTTCAGCAACTCAGCTTCACGCTCGGCTGCAATACGCAAGCGCTCAGCCTCAACGGCTGCTTGAGCCTCATCAGTGATTTTGCGGCGTTCGGCTACAGGGTCGATACCGCTGCGGATCTGCACCCGCCACCCATCTCGAGCCTTGCGGATCTCGGCCAGTCCCATCTTCGGCCAGGTCCCGACCAGAATGGATTTGCTGGCTTTGGCAAACTTGTAGGCAAAACGGAACTGAACAGAGACGGTGCCATCCTTCGCGACATACACCTGCCCTTTGAGTGAGCCACCGTCCGTCAGGATGCGTCCTTTGTCTTCGGCCCTCAAGGCCTCCAGTTCTTTCACCGTAATGGGCATACCGGCCTCCGTTGTACCAACCATTGTACCAACCGGAGACGAAGATTTCCTTGGAATTCCTTGGACAAGCCAAGACAACATCTGAAGACAAATTTTCTTAAGTTGTTGTTTTTATTGAATTATTTAAAGATTGACTGGACCGCATCAAACGCCCCAAGACAGTATATAAATTGCATGGGGTGCAAGGGGTAGCGAGTTCGAATCCCGCCACGCCGACCATAAACGACAAAAGCCCGGTACCGAAAGGTCCGGGCTTTTCTCTTTCTGGCCTTACTGCTGCGCTGTTGGCGTCAGACCGAAACGCTGTAGCTTGGGTTCAAGTGGTTTGCAAACGGAACAGCTGCCTCCTTGTCCCGGAACCGCTCAGCCGGCTCCGGCACCGCCCACGTCACTTCCAGGCCCCGGCCCAGCAAGCGATCAAAAGCCTCCGGCGGCAACGGTTTTGCAAAATAGAACCCCTGGCCGAAGTCACAGCCCAGCTCTGCCAGAACACTAGCCTGGGCAGCGGTTTCCACGCCTTCGGCAATGACCTTGATGCCAAGACCGTGCGCCATCATCACGATGGCACCGCAAAGCGTTCTGTTGGCCAGGTCGTTTTCCAGGTTCTGGACAAATATCTTGTCGATCTTGACGAAACCTATGTCCATCTTCTGCAAGTAAGCCATGGAGGAATAACCTGTGCCAAAGTCATCCAGCGAAAGCTGAATACCCGACTCACGCATGGCCCGCAGGGTTTCGCCGACGAAGCCTGACGTGTCGAGCAGCAACCCTTCCGTGATCTCCACCGCCACCGCTTCACCCGGCAACCCCATGGAGCGCATGAATGCCAGGTCGTCCATGACGGTCTGCCCGTTGTGCTGAAACTCGATCGGGGACTTGTTGATGCTCAGCTGCAAAGGATGCTCCTGGTGCCAGACCGCGAGCTGACGGCAGGCCTCCTGGAACGCCCAGCGCCCCATGGAGACGATCAAACCGCTTTTTTCTGCCAGGGGAATGAAGCGCGCCGGGCTGATCAGGCCTTCGGCCGGATGATGCCAGCGCATCAATGCCTCGGTTTTGTGGATTGCTCCCGTGCGCAGGCAGACGATGGGTTGGTACTCCAGAAACAGCTCTCCCCCCTGGATGGCACGGCGCAGATCGTTGGTCATGCGCAAGCGCTCCAGCGCGGCCTCCTGCATGGACGCGGAAAAGTACACGCGGCGGTTACGCCCTGCCTCCTTGGCCACGTACATGGCCTGCTCACTCAGCTCGAGGAGGCGCTGCGGGGAATTGGTGTCCTTGGGGTAATTCGCAATACCAATGCTGGCACTCAAATAGAACGGCAATGTCGCTGAATGGAACGGCTCCGTCATCACCGTCAGTATCTGCTGCACCGTCACTTCCAGCAGCGAGGGGTTGTGCGGGCTGGGCATGACGATGGCGAATTCATCACCCCCCAGACGCGCCAGGAAGGCTTGCGGGCCAAGGCACCCACGCAGACGCTGCGCCGTGCCCACCAACACCTGGTCGCCAACGTGGTGCCCCAGCACCTCGTTCACTTCCTGGAAGCGGTCGATGTCGAGCATGAGAACGTAGAAGGAACCGTGGCTGCCCGCCGGGCCCTGCTCAACAAACTCCTGGAGGTTCTGCAAAAACAGTTTCCGGTTCGGCAACCCGGTCACCGGGTCGAGGTGAATGGAGTTCCAGAGCGAGTCGTCTTTGGACTTGTCGTTTTCCAGCGCAGAAAAAATACAGACGTGCCGCAGCGGCGCGCCCTGTTCGTCCTTGATGACCTTCATGAACAAGTGCCGCAGTGACGACACCCCGTCCTTTCCCACCAGCCCCAGCTCGCCGCTCCATTGACCGGCTTCAAGCAAGCCACGCTGAATTTTCTCCATCAGGTCCACGCTGTCGGACTCCGACAGCAACATGCCCGGGTGCCTGCCGATCAACTCCGAGGCCTGGTACCCCGTCATTTGAACGAACGCGGGGTTGGCACTGACGATCCGCTGTTGCTCATCGGTAAGCAGCAACGCGTCACCCAAGGACTGGTACACCGCGCCAGCAAGCTTGAGTTCGGCGTCTTCCGCCCGCTTTCTTTGAGCAACTTGCACTTCCAGACGCTGCTTGGCGCGGTGCACATACCAAGCAAAACCGCCCAACGCCAAAGCCACGAACAGCGACACCCCAACCACCCAGAACGCCCACAGGGGCAGAAGCGGCTTTTGCTGGCCATAGAGAAAGCCATCCAGCGAAAGGTCGCGCGGCAACATGCCCAGATCGGCATAGATGTTGAGCACGTGGCGCCAGCGCGCCTCGTGCATGTACCCGATTTCGACCAGGTCCGCTCGAACCATCTGCACCACTTTCTCGGCCTCGAAAGCCAACTTCTCGCGGTCCTTGTCCTGCCCCCAGCCGTTGCGCACCATCAGGTCTATCGTGGCGCCAGGGTTGTTGACCGCGTACTGCCAACCCCTCAGGCTGGCGCGCCGAAAGGCGGCCACGCGATCGGGGCGCTCTTTCAGTTGACTCTCGGTGGTGTAGAGGTTGTCGCCGTAGAAGTCGATACCGGCAGATCGAGGAAGGAAACTCAAAAAGCTGGCGCCCACCTTTTCAAGGTAATAAGGATCGTTGGTGATGTAGCCTGCGTAGGCGTCTGCACGACCGTTCACCAGGTCTTCATAGGTGTAGTCGTTCGCCTGTACCAGTTGAACCTGGTCCAGCGGAACCCCCATGGTGCGCAGGTAGGCCAGCACCTCCGTGGCAAACGGGTCGATCATCACCTTCTTGCCCACCAGGTCGTGCACCGACTCGATCCCGTCGCGCCGCATGGCGAGCAAGACGTACGGGGAGTGCTGAAAGACGGAAGCCAGCACGACGACCGGCTCCTTGCGGCCTCGCATCAGCAGGAGATCGGTGCTCGCGACACCGAAGTCAGCCCTTCCCCCCAAGACCTCTTCGGCGGGGTTGACGTTCAAGTCAACCGGCTTGATGCGCACATCCAGGCCTTCATCCGCGTAGTAACCCAGCGCCTTGGCCGCGTAGTAACCCGCAAACTGAAACTGGTGGTGCCATTTCAGCTGGAGCGTGACCTTGTCTTGCGCTTGGGCGCAAAACACCCAGAACAGCGTGCAGAACAGCACCCCCCAGCTTGTCTTCTTCGGCATGGCGAACAGCTCCCGCGGAGGCACGAGCCTCCCGGCATGGTCATTGACTAAACATATTTGTCCTAGACAAATATGTATTTAGGTCGAATATATACCGGAGACGGATGACCGTCCACACGCATGGCAGATTGCATTGGCCGCTCTGTGGGTGCTGGCGGGCGCGCTCGGCACCCAGCCCCCCGCTGAAATACCTTGCCTACGGTTTGAGCAGCGCAGGTCAAACCTTTATGGAACAAGGACTTAGGCGGTATCCCCCTCGTTTATCCACAGGCTTGCCCCCGTTGGCTGGGGATGTCTGTGCATGCAGCTTCAGGAGGCCGCGCTGATGAGCATGAAGAACAAGGCAAAAAAGACGATGGCAGCCAACGTCCGGCCGATCCCGACGGGGCGGTGCACGACTTCGAACCCGCCGTCGGCGTCCCAGCTTGTGGAGCCCCCGCGCTTGAGTCTGCCGTGGGCAATGATCAAGGTGACCAGACTGACCAACGGCAGGCCCATGCCCATGCCCCTCAGCCAGACCTTGAGGCTGCGCGCCAGCGCGGTTGAATAGTCAATCCGCTGGCCATTGCGCAGGCGCAGCGTGATGCGGAACAGCGTCTTGCCGGGGGTCGTGCCGAATACGCTCAGGCACAAGGGCTCGACGAATGCCCACGCCAGAAAGATGATGAAGCCCAGCACCCACTCGCTGGCAGGGCCGCTGCTCGCCACGACGTCTGGCCACAGAAAGCCCAGCACAGCGCCCAGTGGCAAGGAGAACAACATGACATCCAGCATCCTTGACCAGTAGCGCACCCAGGGACGGATCTGCGCGCCCTCGGCCTGCGGGGTGGGCTCATTGACGGGCCAGTCTGCCGCATTGCCCCGGTACACGCTGTCGGTACCCGGCGCCGCGATGCCCTTGCCGCAGGACGGGCAGAACTGCCCGCCCGGGGGCAACTGTGAGCCGCAGTGTTGACAGAACATCGCCTGAACCTCCCGGAAAATCCCTTGCCATACCGTTGTGCCGAAGATGATAACGGACACCTGGATAGCGCTGATATCCTGCCAGCCTGGCCCCAGGAGATCTTGGCCAGTGGGTGTGCTGGCCTTCCTCGTAACCAGCCAACGCCCGCCCGAACATTTGCCTTGACGATGCCATGCAGCTGCCAACCCGCCGCAAGCCCGAGTTTGAAGAAGCCCGCATCTACAGTTACCCAGAGCACCTGCGTTCAAGCCTGGAGGCCATGCCCCAGGCACCGGGCGTGTACACCTTTCATGGCCAGGAACGTGACTTGCCGCTGTACATCGGCAAAAGCGTCAACCTGCGAGCCCGGGTGTTGTCACACCTGCGCAATGCAGACGAGGCACGCATGCTGCGCCAGTCCACACACATATCGTTCATACGCACGGCTGGCGAGATTGGCGCCCTGCTGCTCGAAGCCCGCCTGATCAAGGAACAGCACCCGCTGTTCAACCAGAAGCTGCGGCGCAACCGCCAGTTGTGCTCGCTGCGCATTGGGGCAACAGGCACGCCTGAGGTGGTGTACTCCAAGGACATCAACTTCGCCACAGAGCCCAACCTCTACGGCCTTTACGCCAGCCGCCATGCAGCGCTTGACGGCCTGCGGGCGATGGCCGATGAGCACGGCCTGTGCTATGGGGCCCTGGGGCTGGAGAAGCTCAGCGCTGGCCGGGGGTGCTTCCGGGCCATGCTCAAGCGGTGCGCCGGGGTGTGTTGTGGACGCGAGAACGTGGAACAGCACCACCAGCGGTTACTGACCGCACTGGAAGCGGTACGTGTGGCCTGCTGGCCCTACCCCGGGGCCGTGGGGCTGGTCGAGCGCTGGAAACCTGAAGGCGATGCGGATGGCGCAGGCGCGTTCACGCAGATCCACGTCATCCGCAACTGGTGTTACCTGGGCAGCGTCGAACACCCCCACCAGGCCGCCGATCTCGACCGCGTGGCGACAGCCTTCGATGCCGACGGCTACAAGATTCTGTGCCGGCCTGTGCTGACCGGCTCGCTGGAGGTGGTCCGCGTCTGATCCCCGCCCGGCAACCGGCTTGCACCGTGCAGCGCATCGGCACGCCATTTCGGTGCATGGAGCCTCAAGGCAACTGTTTTTTGCGCACGTCTTTGATGCGCAAGCCTTGCATACAAGACTGATCACAGCTGGCACGCTTCTCGCAAGGTGTGGCTCAACAACGAGCCCACACCATGAACTCCAGCGTCATCGCCGACCGCATCGTCGAAGCCATACTGGCCCAGAAACTGGCGCCGGGCAGCCGCTTGGGCGAACAGGCCCTGTCCATCCTGTTCGACTGCAGCCGCACGCTGGTGCGCGAGGCCATGATGCAGCTCACAGCGCGCGGCATCGTCACGGTGAGCGCGCGGCGCGGCTGGTACGTGGTGCAGCCGTCCGAGGTGGAAGCCCGCGAAGCCTTCGAGGCACGCCGCGTCATCGAGACCGGCCTGATCCGCAGCGCCGCGCCCATGGACAAAACCAAGCTCACGCGGCTCAAGCGCCACATCCAGGAAGAAAAAGCCGCGCTGCAGGGTGACGACGTGGGCCGCCGCAGCTACCTGCTGGGCGACTTCCACGTCTGCCTGGCGGAATGCCTAGGCAACCAGCTGCTGGCTGACACGCTGCGCGACTTCACGGCGCGCACCACCCTCATCGCCATGCTCTACCAGTCCACACACGACGCGGTGCAGTCCTGCAACGAGCACGTGGAAATCGTGCGTGCCCTGGAGCGCGGCGACACGGCGCGTGCAGAAGCCCTCATGGCGGCACACATCGGCCATGTGCAACAGGCTCTGCGGCTGGACGCCGTGGTAGCCGACCCGCTGGCGCAACTGCGTGAAGCGTTGTCCCCCCTCGATGCCCCGGCTGGCAACCCGGCCACCGCTGCCCCCCGTTCCAGACGTGCGCGCGGCCAGAGCGCCGCCGCCGCAAGCGATCCCCTCCCCACCTCAACCTACCTTGGAGCCCTCCTATGAAAGTCACCAAACGCCACCTGCTCGCCGCCAGCATCGGCCTGGCCCTGCTCGGCAGCACCGGCCTGGCCAACGCCCAGAACGCCCTGGCCGACATCGAAAAAACCAAGCTCATCAAGATCGCCGTTCCCACGGATTTCCCGCCCTACGGCTTCGTGGGCATCGACCTGCAGCCCCAGGGCCTGGACGTGGACATGGCCAAGTACATCGCCACCAAGATGGGCGTGAAGATCGAGCTGGTGCCCGTGACCAGCGCGAACCGCATTCCTTACCTGCAAAGCAAGAAGGCCGACCTCGTCATCTCCACCTTGGGCAAGAACCCCGAGCGTGAGAAGGTGATCGACTTCACCGCCGCCTACTCGCCCTTCTTCCAGGGCATCTTCGCGCCCAAGTCCATGAGCATCAAAGGCCTGCCCGACCTGGCAGGCAAGAGCGTGGCCGTCACGCGCGGCGCCATCGAAGACCAGGAGCTGACCAAGCTGGCCCCCGCCGGCACCGACATCAAGCGCTTCGAGGACAACAACGCCACCGTGTCGGCCTTCGTGTCCGGGCAGACGCAGCTGATTGCCACAGGCGTGTCGGTGGCCGAGAACATGATGCAGCGCAACCCGCAGCTGGGCACCGAATACAAAGTGCTGCTGAAGGACAGCCCCAACTTCATCGGCGTGGCCAAGGGCGAAGACGAGCTGCGCCAGAAGGTCAACGCCATCATCGCCCAAGCCAAGACCAGCGGCGACCTGGACAAGCTGGCCCAGAAGTGGCTGAAGCGCCCGGCGGGCAACCTGCCCGAGTGAAGTTGACACCCCAGGACGCAGGCCATGGCCATCGAACTTGACTTCTCTGCCGTGCTGATCGAGTGGCCCATGCTGCTCAAGGGTGCGGCCTGGACGCTGGGGCTCACGGCGGTGTCTGCCGTGGTGGGCCTGCTGCTGGGCATCGCCTGCGCCTGGGGCCGCACCGCCGGTGCGGCGCCGCTGCGCTGGGTAGTGGGTGCCTATGTGGAGCTGATCCGCAACACGCCCTTCATCGTCCAGCTCTTCTTCATCTTCTTCGGCCTGCCTGCTCTGGGCCTGCGCATTTCGCCGGAGTGGTCCAGCGTGATCGCCATGGTGGTGAACCTGGGCGCCTACGCCGCGGAAATCGTGCGGGCGGGTGTGCAGGCCACACCGCGTGGGCAGATCGAAGCGGCCATCAGCCTGGCGCTCACACCTGCGCAGACCTTCACACGTGTGGTGCTGCCGCCTGCGCTGCGGCGTGTGTGGCCCGCGCTGGTGTCGCAGATCATCATCGTCATGCTCGGCTCGGCCGTGTGCGGGCAGATTGCCACCGAGGAACTGAGCTACACCGCCAACCTGATCCAGAGCCGCAACTTCCGCGCGTTCGAGGCTTTCATCGTGGCCACGGGCATGTACCTGCTGCTGGCCATTGCCGTGCGGCACGTGCTCAACCGGCTGGGCAACCGGCTGCTTTTTGGGGGGAGCCGCCATGGTTGACTTCACCACCTGGGACATCCTGCGCAACCTGCTGCTGGCCGGACGCTGGACCATCGCGCTGTCGCTGATCGCCTTTGTGGGCGGCGGCCTGGTGGGCCTGCTTCTGCTCTTGCTGCGGTCATCCGGACAACCCGTGCTGCAGCGCCTGGTGGCGGGCTACGTTCAGTTGTTTCAGGGCACACCGCTGCTGATGCAGCTGTTCCTGGCCTACTTCGGTCTGGCCCTGCTGGGCGTTGAAACGTCGGCCTGGTTTGCCGCCAGCGCTGCGCTCACGCTGTACAGCAGCGCCTTCCTCACAGAGATATGGCACGGCTGCGTGCGCGCCATCCCGCGCGGGCAATGGGAAGCTGCACAAAGCCTGGCCATGAACTTCGTGGAGCAGATGCGCCACGTCATCCTGCCGCAGGCCGGTCGCATTGCTGTAGCGCCCACGGTGGGCTTCCTGGTGCAGGTCGTGAAGGGCACGGCGCTGGCCTCGGTCATCGGCTTTGTGGAGCTCACCAAGGCGGGCACCATGATCACCAACGCCACCTTCCAACCCTTCCTCGTCTACAGCCTGGTGGCGCTGCTCTACTTCGCCCTGTGCTTCCCCATCAGTTTCTATTCCCGCGTTCTGGAGAACAAGCTCCATGCCAAACACTGAATCCCCTGCGGCGGTCAGCATCCGCGGCCTGCGCAAGTCCTACGGCAGCAACGAAGTTCTCAAGGGCATCGACCTGGAAGTCCGCCCCGGCGAAGTCATTGCCATCATCGGCAAGAGCGGTTCGGGCAAGAGCACGCTGCTGCGTTGTGTGAACGGGCTGGAGACTTTCCAGCACGGCGATCTTCGCGTGCAAGGGCTGCCGCTGGTCTACAACGATGCCACCGCCATGCGTGCGCTGCGCCAGCAGGTCGGCATGATCTTCCAGCAGTTCAACCTGTTCCCGCACCTGAGCGTGGGCCGCAACGTCATGCTGGCCCCGGGGTTGGTGAAGAAGACCGCTGCCAACGTGCTGGAAGCGCGCGCCCGCGAGCTGTTGCAGCGCGTGGGCTTGGGTGACAAGTTCGACGCTTTTCCCGACCAGCTCTCGGGTGGACAGCAGCAGCGCGTAGCGATTGCGCGGGCGCTGGCCATGGAGCCGGGCATTCTGTTGTGCGACGAGATCACCTCGGCGCTGGACCCGGAGCTGGTGGGTGAGGTGCTGGCGGTGGTGGAAAGCCTGGCGCAGGAGGGCATGACGCTGTTGATGGTGACGCACGAGATGAACTTTGCACGCAAGGTGAGCGACCGGGTCATCTTCATGCACCAGGGCCGGGTGCACGAGACGGGCGCACCGGACGAACTGTTTGCCAACCCGCAAACGGCGGAGCTCAAGCAGTTTCTGTCTTCTATCCACTGAACTTCTGCCCGGGGTTGCCAAAGCGTGTGTTGCTCCTGGGGTGTTGGCGGCCAAGGCATGTGCGCCCAGGGGCTGGCGCTTCAACGAGGCGGCCGGTGCTACGCACCGGCTCCCCTGCGATGCTCGATGCCGTGGCCACGCGGCGGAACTCGCTTCGTTCGCTTTGCTCACTGCGCTCAAACAGCCGCCGCAAGCTAGATGACGAAGCGCGCTCACGCGCGCTGGCCACGGCCTCTGCGCTTCTCGGCACCTCGCAAGGCGCGCCAGCCCCTGGGCACACACGCCTTGGCGAAGCACTGCTGGCACACCAACGGTTGCGTTCCAACGTTCTTGGTAGCTGCGGCAGGCCTGGCCCTGTGGGGGCGATTTCTGTGGCGGCTGTGGCCGCCTGTCTGGGGCCGGGCGCGCGTTAGCGCGCTTCGTAACTGACTTGCGGTGGCTGTTCGAACGGAGCGCTGCAAGCGCGCAGTGAGTTCCACCGCACCGGCCCCAGACAGGTGGACGCAGCGGAGTCGGCGCCAAGGGCGCCGACCGTCACAGTATGAGCCCCCGCAGGGCCAGGCCTGCCGCAGCGCGAGGCCCCCCCCAGCACCGTGCGAGAATTCGCGACCCCATGCACACCTACGACGTCACCATCATCGGCGCCGGCGCTGCCGGCCTCTTCTGCGCAGGCGTCGCCGGCCAGTTGGGCCTGCGCGTGCTCCTCATCGACCACGCCCCCAAGGTTGCCGAAAAAATCCGCATCTCCGGTGGCGGCCGATGCAACTTCACCAACCGCGACCTGGACCCGCGCCAGCCGCAAAAGCACTTCCTGGGCGACAACCCCCACTTCTGCCGCTCCGCCCTGTCGCGCTACACGCCCAACGATTTCATCGAGCTGCTGCAACGCCACGGCGTGCCCTTCCACGAAAAACACAAAGGCCAGCTGTTCTGCGACCGCTCAGCGCAAGACTTGATCGACGTGCTGCTGCGCGAGTGCGATGCCGGCCAGGTACAGCGTTGGCAACCCTGTTCGGTCAAGCAGGTCAGATCAACCAACACCGACGGTGGCCAGCGTTACGAACTCGACACCGACGAAGGCACTGTGACCTGCCGCTCGGTGGTGGTGGCCACCGGCGGCCTGCCCGTGCCCAAGATCGGCGCCACCGACTTCGGCCTGCGCCTGGCCAAGCAATTCGGCCTGGGCGTGGTGGAAACCCGCCCAGCCCTTGTACCGCTGACCTTCGACGGCACCGACTGGGCCCCCTTCGCCGATCTGGCCGGCCTGGCGCTGCCCGTGCGCATGGAAACCGGCGAAAAGAAGCAGCGCGCCGAATTTCTGGAAGATCTGCTCTTCACCCACCGGGGCCTCAGTGGCCCGGCCGTGCTGCAGATCTCCAGCTACTGGCGCCCCGGCCAGCCCCTGCGGGTGGACCTGCACCCGGACGAAGCCCTGGAGCCCCTGCTGCAAGACGCCAAGGCACGTTCGCGCAAACTGCTGGCCAACGAACTGGCACAGCACCTGCCCGCCCGGCTGGCCGATGCCTGGACGCAACGCCACCCACAGTGGCAACGCCCCGTGAACGAGGCCAGCGACAAGGCCCTGGCCGAACTGGCCCAAGGCCTGCATCGCTGGCAGATCACCCCCACCGGCACCGAAGGCTACGCCAAGGCCGAGGTCATGGCCGGGGGGGTGGACACGCGCCAGCTCTCCTCGCAAACCATGGAGTCGCGCCAACCCGGCCTGTACTTCATCGGCGAAGTGGTGGACGTAACGGGCTGGCTGGGCGGCTACAACTTCCAGTGGGCCTGGGCCAGCGCCTACGCCTGCGCCCAGGCGCTGGCCGCCGAACCCCGGGGCTGACGAGACTTCAGTCCACCTCGTCCAGCGCCCGCTCCAGGCGCTCGCACAGCGTCTGCAGCACCTGTATGCGCGCGAACAGCTTGTCATCCGACGCCACCACGTGCCACGGCGCCAGTTGCGTGGAAGTGCGGTCGATCATGTCCTCCACCGCGCGCTCGTACAGCGGCCACTTCTCGCGGTTGCGCCAATCGTCGTCGGTGATCTTGTAGTTCTTGTGTGGCGTCTCCTGCCGCTCGCGAAAGCGCCGCAGCTGCTCCTCGGGCGTGATGGCCAGCCAGAATTTCACGATCACCGCTCCCGACTCGGCCAGCTCCTCCTCGTACCCGTTGATCTCGTCGTAGGCACGCATCCAGTCCGCCTCGCTGCAGAAGCCCTCTACACGCTCCACCAGCACGCGTCCGTACCAGGAACGGTCAAAGATGACGGAACGCCCGTGCGCCGGGATGTAGCGCCAGAAACGCCACAGGTAAGGCTGTGCGCGCTCGTTTTCGTTGGGCGCCGCCACCGGCACCACACGGTAGAAGCGCGCGTCCAGCGCGTTCGTGATGCGCCGGATGGTGCTGCCCTTGCCCGCCGCATCCATGCCTTCAAACACCAGCACCAGAGCGCGCTGGCGCATGCGCGGGTCGCGGCTGAGCCCGTTGAGGCGGCCCTGCAGCACCTCCAGAGCCTCCTCGTAACGCTTGCGCCCCAGACGGCGGCCATAGTCCTGCGCGGCCAGCAGGCTGCGCTTGTCCAAGGGGGCAGCCGTGCGCGTCACGGCGGGTGCGCGGCGCTCCTCGGGCCTGTCAAAGTGCTGCCGCAACACCTCCAGCAAGTGGCGGCCAGCCGTCAGGTAGCGGTAGGCCGGGTCGCTGCCCTCGATCACCACCCACGGCGCCTCGGCAGTGCTGGTCTTGCGCAGGGCCTCGTCGCTCACGCGGATGAAATCGTCGTAATGCTTCAGGTTGTCCTTTTCCTGGGGCTGCACCCGCCAGGCGGTCTTCGGGTCCGACGCCAGCGCCTTGAGCCGCTCCTTCGACGCCTTCTTGGACAGGTGGAACCAGAACTTCACCAGCACCACGCCCTCGGCGGCCAGCATGCGCTCGAAGCGGCGGATGCGTTCCAGCCGGTGGACGAAGCGGTCATGCCTGTCCTTGCCCCGGGCGTGCGAAACGATGGGGTCGCTGTACCAGGAGCCGAACAGGATGCCGATGTGCCCCTTGGGGGGCAGCACCTGCCAGAAGCGCCACATCTCAGGGTGCTGGCGCTCGGCGTCGGTCTGCGGGCCAAAAGCCTCGGTGCGTATGTGGCGCGGGTCCATCCACTCGTTGAGCACGTTGACCGTCTCGCCCCGCCCGGCCCCGTCCACACCATTGACCAGGATGACCACCGCCGTCCGTGCCTCGCGCAGCAGGCGGTACTGCGCATCCAGCAGCTCCGCGCGCAGCCTGGGCCCTTCTTGCTTGAAGGTCTTCTTGTCTATCCTGTGGCCGATTTCCGCCGACTCGAACATGCCTGTCTCCGTAGCCTTGCCGCCCGGTGCGGCCAACCTGCCACACTGTAATGGCAAAAACGAAAAACAAACGCTATAATCCTGGGCTTTGCTGGCAAACCCCCGTCGGCCGTGATCACCTGATGACGGGGAAAACTTGCCGCAGCGCGGGTTCAGGGCCCGATCTTCCCTGGACACCGGCGCGGCACACTTCGGAAAACATTAGCTAATGACCACCATCCGCGTTAAAGACAACGAACCGTTCGACGTCGCTCTGCGCCGCTTCAAGCGCACCATCGAAAAACTGGGCCTGCTCAACGACCTGCGCGCCCGGGAGTTCTACGAGAAGCCCACCGCCGAGCGCAAGCGCAAGAAGGCCGCCGCCGTCAAGCGTCACTTCAAGCGCGTTCGCTCCATGCAGCTGCCCAAGCGCCTGTACTGATCCGCTTGGACACGCCTGCGGTCATTGCATGTCCTTGACCGCCCCCAAAGCCCGCTAGAGGACGCTCAGGCGGGCTTTGTCATTTTCAACGGCCCTCATCCACACAACATCATGGCACTCAAAGACCAGATCACCGAAGACATGAAAGCCGCCATGCGCGCCAAGGACGCCGAGCGCCTGGGCACCATCCGCCTGCTGCTGGCCGCCATCAAGCAAAAAGAGGTGGACGAGCGCGTGACGCTGGACGACGCGGGCGTGATCGCCGTCGTGGACAAGCTCATCAAGCAGCGCAAGGACTCCATCACCGCCTATGAAGGCGCGGGCCGCACCGACCTGGCCGACAAGGAAAAGGCCGAGGCAGCTGTGCTGCAAGCCTACCTGCCCGCACGCCTGAGCGCCGAAGAGGTGACCGCCGCCGTGCAGGCCCTGGTGGCCAGCGTCACCGCCGAACTGGGCCGCGCACCGGGCGCCGCCGACATGGGCAAGCTGATGGCCGCCGCCAAGGCCCAGCTGGCAGGCAAGGCCGACATGGCCCAGGTGTCTGCCGCCGTCAAAGCCGCTCTCGCTGGCTGAGCCGCTGGCGCTGCCGTGCATCCAGCCACTTCCGGCCGAGAGCCCGCCCCCCTGGCCATGGGCCAGACACCCGGCCGCACAGGCCCTGTCGGGGTGTTCGACTCCGGCGTGGGCGGCATGTCCGTGCTGCGGGAAATCCGCCGCGCCATGCCGGGCGAAACACTGCATTACGTTGCCGACTCCGGGCACGCTCCCTACGGCGAGAAAAGCACAGAGTACATCGAGTCGCGCGCCGTCCACATCATCGAGTTCCTGCGCACACTCGAAGCCAAAGCCATCGTCGTGGCTTGCAACACGGTCACCGGCCTGGTCATCCAGCGCCTGCGGGAACGCTTTCCCGACCTGCCCACGGTGGCCATCGAACCGGCCGTCAAGCCCGCCGCCCTGGCCACGCGCAGCGGCGTGGTGGGGGTGCTCGCCACCCGGCAGACGGTGGCCAGCCCAGGCCTGGCGCGCCTGGTGTCCACCTACAGCAACGGCAAGCGCATGCTGTTGCAGGCCTGCCCGGGCTGGGTGGAGCGAGTGGAGCGCGGCGAACTTGACAGTCCAGACACCGAGGCAGCCGTGGCCACCTACGTGCGCCCACTCGTGGAACAGGGCGCCGACACCCTCGTGCTGGGCTGCACCCACTACCCCTTCCTGGCCCCCGTCATCCAGCGCATGGCGGGGCCGAATGTCCAGGTGATCGACCCGGCAGCCGCAGTGGCACGCGAGCTGGCGCGACGTCTCGCGCAGATGGGGCTTGAGGCGCCCACCGGCCATCACGCCGCCCCCGAGCATTTCTGGACGAGCGGTGACGTGGGGCAAGCCGAACGGGTCATGACGCGGCTGTGGGGCCACCCCGTGCACCCGCGCCCCCTGCCGGGCTGAGCACACCCGCGCAAACACCAATGCCCCCTTTGGGCAGGTGTGCTAGTCTGCCCTGACTCGCTGGGAGAAACGCATGCGCCCCCCCTCAACGCAACAACAACGATCTGCGCGCTGGACGGCAACACTCACCGCACTGACATTGCTGTGGACCGCCTTTTGCGGCCCGGCGCTGGCCGCCGATCCCAAGCCGGTGCGCATCGGGGTGATCAAGATCGTTTCCCATGCGGCCCTGGACGCGGACGAAAAGGGGTTTGAAGCCGCGCTCGCCAGCGCCGGCTTCAAGGAGGGCGTGAACGTCGTCTACGACCGGCAGAACGCCAAGGGCGACCCGGCACGGGCACAGGCCATCGCGCAGAAATTCGTGAACGACAAGGTGGACCTGATACACAGCATAGCCACCCCTTCGACCCAGGCCGTGCTCCAGACCACCAACAGCATCCCGGTGGTGTTCTCGTCCGTCACCGACCCGGTCAGTGCGGGCATCGTCCCCAGGAACAGCGCGCCGGGCAAAAAGACCGGCACCAACGTCACCGGGGTGAGCGACCAGTGGCCCGTGCAGCTGCAGCTGGAGACCTACGCCCGCTTTGTGCCCAAGGCGCGCATCTGGGGCACGATCTTCAACCCGTCCGAAGCCAACTCGATGCAGCACATCCGGGCCCTGCGCGCCGCGGCGGCCCAGCTCAACCTCACACTGGTGGAAGCCACGGTATCCAGCAGCCAGGATGTCGAACGGGCAGCCCGCTCATTGATCGGCCGCGTGCACGCTGTCACCATCACGTCAGACAACACCACCGTGGCCAACATCGAAGCGCTGGCCAAGGTCTGCCGGGAACAGAAGATTCCCCTTTTCGCGGGTGACGTGGACAGCGTATCGCGCGGCGCCATTGCCGCCTACGGGCTGGACTACTACCTGGTCGGCTACTCGGCAGGCAAGAAGGCGGCCCTGATCCTCAAGGGCGTCAAGCCTGGCGACACCCCTTGGGGCCCGGTGGAAAAGTTCAGCCTGGTGGTGAACCCCGACGCCGCCTCGGCGCAGGGCATCATCATTCCCCCGGACATGTTCAAGCGTGCCGACCGAGTGATCCGCTGACCCAACGCGACACCCACTATCCATGCGCCTACAGGGAAGCCTTTACGCGGCGGTCGCCGTGCTGCTCATCTCCATCGGTATCGGCACCTACGTCGATCACCAGAACGACCGCATGCACCAGCGGCACCTGGAAATCAGCACCCGGCTGGAACGCATGGTGCGCCTGAGCCAGGAACTTACAGGCATGCTGGCCACGGCCGTGCTGGAAGGCAACACGCTGCGCACCGCCAGCTACGACACGGTGAAGACGGAGCTCGACCACACCTTTTCCACCGTCGACGAGCTGACGCGGGATTTCAACCTCTCGGGCGAGATGGCCGACCTGAGCGAAGAGCACGACAAGCTGCGGGTGGTGGAACAGCAGGCCATTGAGCTGATGCGCGTCGACCGCTGGCAGGACGCCCGTCGGCTGCTGGCCAACGACGAGTACCTGATGGCCCGCAAGATCTACGAGATCAACAGCGAGACCGTGGTGGGTGCGCTGAGTGGTGAGCTGGCGGCCATGGCCAGCCAGCATGCGCGGTGGCGGCAGGCCGCGCTGGCCTTGCGCCTGGGCGCCGTGGCGCTCTTGCTGTGGGTGGGTGGCAAGTTCTCAAGGCGGCTGCGCAAGGAGGTGCTGGAGCAACAGCGGCTGCGCCTGAGAATCAGCGCGGCCAATGAGGCGCTGGAAGAAAAAGTGCGCAAACGCACGCAGGAATTGCAGGCGGCCAACCGCCAGCTGGAGGTACTCAGCGCCACCGACAGCCTGACCGGCCTGGCCAACCGCAGGCACTTCGACACCATATGGCAGCAGGAATGGCAGCGCGCCACGCGCCAAGGCTTGCCGTTGGCGGTGATCATGCTCGACGTGGACCACTTCAAGGCCTTCAACGACGAGTACGGCCACCCTGCGGGCGACGACTGCCTCAGGCAGGTAGCCAAGGTGCTGGCAGGCACGGCACGGCGTGCCGGCGAACTTGCCGCCCGTTACGGCGGCGAGGAATTCGTGGTGGTGCTGCCCAACACCACAACCCAGGTAGCCAGGCAAACCGCCGACCTGATCCGCCGGGACGTGCAGGCACTGGCAATTGCACATGCCAAGTCAGCCACCTCTACTGTGGTGACGGTGAGTCTGGGTTTCAGCGCCCGCGTTCCGGCTCTGGAGGATGGGCTCTACAGCCTGCTGCAGGAGGCAGACGACGCGCTTTACCAGGCCAAGCGTCAAGGCCGGAACCTGGTCATGGAATGGGCGCCAGCAGAGGACACCCTCTCCCTCTGACGCCCGCAAGCAGACTCAGCTGCCCGCGACTTTCATGCGGTCGATGAGCACGGAACCCACCGTCTTGGCACCGTAGGCGTAGTCATCCGCTCCCACGGCAACGATGCCCCGGAACATGTCCTTGAGGTTGCTGGCGATGGTGATTTCCTGCACCGGGAAGGCGATGCGGCCGTTTTCCACCCAGAAGCCCGCCGCGCCGCGGGAGTAGTCGCCCGTCACGTAGTTAACACCCTGGCCCATCAGTTCGGTCACGAACAGGCCCGTGCCCAGCTTGCGCAGCATCCCGTCCAGGTCGTCGCTGTCCTGCGTGAGGCGGCTGGTCAGGAACAGGTTGTGCGAGCCACCCGCGTTGCCTGTGGTGCGCATGCCCAGCTTGCGGGCGGAATACGTGCTCAGGAAGTAGCCCTTCACGCAGCCGCCGCCCACCACCTGGCGCCCGACGGTCTTCACGCCTTCATCGTCGAAAGGTGCACTGCCCTTGCCGCCGGGAATCAGCGGGTCTTCCACGATGTCGATGTGGTTGGGAAACACCTGGCGGCCCAGGCTGTCCACCAGAAAGGTGGTCTTGCGGTAGAGCGCACCACCGCTGACCGCCTGCACAAACGCGCCCAGCAGGCCCGCGGCCAGCGGTGCCTCGAACAGCACCGGGCATTCGGTGGTGGGAATCTTGCGCGGGTTCAGGCGCGACAGGGCACGCTCGGCCGCGTAACGGCCCACCGCCTCAGGGCTGGCCAGTTCCGCCGGGGAGCGCATGGAGCTGTACCAGTAATCGCGCTGCATGTTGGCACCGCGCCCCGCAATGGGCGCCACCGAAAAGCTGTGCCGCGAACTCGCGTACCCGCCACGGAAGATGCCCGCGCGACCGCGCTCGCCGCCGCGCATGTGTTCGGTGAAGAAATGCGACTGCTGTGCGGACACGCCCGCACCTTCGCTGTTGGTGATCTTCTTGCTGGTGGCCAGCGCCGCTCCTTCGCAGCGCAGCGCAATCTGCACCGCCTCTTCGGCGCTGATGGCCCAGGGATGGAACAGGTCCAGGTCGGGGTAGTCGTTGGCAATGTCCTGCTCGTCGGGCAAGCCCGCCACCGGGTCTTCGGCGGTGAAGCGGGCAATGTCGTAAGCCGCCTGCACCGTCTGGCGAATGGCCTCAGCGGAATAGTCCGACGTGGACGCGTTGCCGCGCCGCTGCCCCAGGTACACCGTGATGCCCAGGGACTTGTCCCGGTTGCGCTCCACGTTTTCCAGCTCGCCCTTGCGCACCGAAACGCTCAGCCCAGAACCCTCGGAAACCTCGACGCCCGCGTCCGATGCGCCCAGCTTGCGGGCGTGCTTCAACGCCAGGTCGGCCAGTTCCTCGAACTGTTCGCGGCTGTACTGAAAGCCGCTGGCAGGTGCCGCCGCAGGAGCAGCAGGCTTGCGTGCGGGGGCTGTCGAAGCGGGGGACGGGGTTCGGGCGGGGGTCTTTTTCATGTCGGCGGCTATGATACTTGGCATGGCACGCAAACCCACCAAAGGCTATTTCGTCAAAGGCCATTTCGTTGCTGAAGGCAGCGAGCTGGACCTGGAACTCAAGCGCGAACTCAAGGGCGACGTCGAGCAAAGCAAGACCGACCTGAAGAAACGCAGCGACCACCTGCAATCCCTGGGCGAAGCCCTGCTGACCCTGCGCAAGGGGCTGATGGACCAGCTCGCCCTGCCCGACAGCCTGCTCGACGCCCTGGCCGAGGCCAAGCGCATCACCAACTTCGAGGGGCGCCGCCGCCAGATGCAGTACATCGGCAAGCTCATGCGCAAGCTCGACGACGGCACCGTCACCGCCATCGAGTCCGCGCTGGAGGTGCAGCACCAGGGCAGCGCCCAGGAAACGCAGCGCCTGCACGAGGCCGAGCAATGGCGCGACCGCCTTGTCAGCGACGAGGCCGCGCTCAACGAATGGCTCCAGCTCGACCCGGATGCCGACCTGCAGCACCTGCGCTCGCTCATTCGCCAGGCCCGCAAGGACGCCCAGGCCAAGGCAGGCGCCGAGCGCCCTGGCGAGGCACAGCGCCACGGCAAGGCCTACCGCGACATCTTCCAGATCGTGCGCACCCGCCTCAACAGCGCTGCTGACGACGCCCCCACCGACACCGAAGAATGACCATGAGCGACAGCTTTGACCCCGTCAAGATCGGCATCGTCTCCATCAGCGACCGCGCCAGCAGCGGCGTCTATGAAGACAAGGGCCTTCCTGCCCTGCAGGAATGGCTCACCCGGGCCCTGAAGAACCCCATCACCTTCGAACCCCGCCTCATCCCCGACGAGCAGGCCACCATCAGCGCCACGCTGATCGAGCTGGTGGACGCGGGCTGCGCTCTGGTGCTCACCACGGGCGGCACCGGTCCGGCACTGCGCGACGTGACGCCCGAAGCCACGCTGGCCGTGGCTCACAAGGAAATGCCTGGATTTGGCGAACAGATGCGCCAGATCAGCCTGAAGTTTGTGCCCACGGCCATCCTCTCGCGCCAGGTGGCGGTGATCCGCGACCGCAGCCTCATCATCAACCTGCCGGGCCAGCCCAAGTCGATTGCCGAGACGCTGGAAGGCCTCAAGGACGCCGATGGCAAGCCGGTGGTGCACGGCATCTTCGCGGCGGTGCCTTATTGCATCGACCTCATCGGCGGACCGTACATGGAGACCAACGACGACGTGTGCAAGGCCTTCCGGCCTAAATCGGCCGTCCGCCCTGCCCGCTGAAGGCTTTTTGAAGGAGGAGTGAAGATGGAAATCATGGAAACCGGCGCCAGCAAGGAATCCCGGAACACCGCCGTGCTGATCTGGATCGGCACCCTGTTCCTGGGTTTCATCCCGTCGCTGATCGTGTACCTGGTGAAAAAGGACGATCCGTACGTGCTGGACCAGACCAAGGAAGCCCTCAACTGGTCCATCACCGCAGCCATTGGCTACGTCGCGGGCATGATCCTCACGTTCGTGCTGATCGGCATTCTGGTGTTCGTGGCGCTGGGGCTGTGCCACCTGATCTTCTGCATCCTGGGCGCCGTTGCGGCCTCTTCAGGCAAGAACTACCGCGCGCCGTTCGCATTGCGCCTGATCAAATGACGCACGGGGGCAACGCCCCCTGTGCCGTCATTTGCCCACCAGGTCGTTGAGGCGCTTGGCCTCGAAGTGCTCGTCCTTGGCAGCGTCTGCGGGCACCGCACCGCGCGTGCCCGACAGCTTTTCAATGGCCTGCCACAGCAGCGCGATCTGGTGCTCGTGGCCAGCGGCGTTGTCGATCAGGCCACGCATGGCCTGCGACAGCGGGTCGTCGTTTTGCGTCACGCCGTAGGCCGAGAAGCCCATCTTCGAAGCGGCCTCCTCGCGTTTGGCATCGGCCTCTGCTTGGATGATGCGCGCCGGGTTGCCCACGGCCGTCGCGCCATCGGGCACGGGCTTGGTCACCACGGCGTTGCTGCCCACCTTGGCGCCATCGCCCACGGTGAAGCCGCCCAGCACCTTGGCGCCCGCCCCCACCACTACATTCTTGCCCAGTGTGGGGTGGCGCTTGGCGCCCTTGTAGAGCGATGTGCCCCCCAGGGTAACGCCGTGGTAGATGGTGCAGCCGTCACCAATCTCGGCCGTCTCGCCGATCACCACGCCCATGCCGTGGTCGATGAACACGCGGCTGCCGATCTTGGCACCCGGGTGAATTTCAATGCCCGTGAACCAGCGGTTCAGGTGCGAGATGAAGCGCCCCAGCCACTTGAAACCACCATGCCAGCAGGCATGTGCCCAGCGGTGCATCACCACGGCGTGAAAACCAGGGTAACAGGTCACGACCTCCCAGCGCGAGCGGGCCGCCGGGTCGCGTTCAAGGATGCAGTCGATGTCGGTCTTGATGCGTGAGAACATGACAGGTGCAGGGGGTATAGGCCCAACAGTCTAGCGCTTCGCCCGCGCGGCGGTTTGCAGCATGGCACGAGCCACCCCGCGCAGGATGTGGATTTCCTCTGCCGTGGGCTGTGCGCGGTTGAACAGCTGGTTGAGCCGGGGCATGAGTTTCTTGGGCGCGGCGGGGTCAAGGAAGTCCACAGCCACCAGTGCTTCCTGCCAGTGCGCCAGCATGCCCGCCACGGCCTGTGCGTCGGCAGGCGCGGCCTCTGGCGCACCACTGGGCGGCAGCGCAAACCCGCCCAGGGCTTGCCGCCATTCGTAGGCAATCAACTGCACGGCGGCCGCCAGGTTGAGCGATCCGTAGTCGGGCGCGGTAGGAATGCTCAGGCACACGTGGCAGCGGTAAACGTCCTCGTTGGTCATGCCAAAACGCTCGGTGCCAAACAGGAAGGCCACCCCCGCAGGCGGCTGTGCGCCCTGCGCCAGCAGCCCGCCCAGGTGCTCGCGTGGCGCGCGGGTGGGTGGCCCAAAGTCGCGCGGCGTCATGGCCGTGGCGCACAGGTGCGACACACCTTCCAACGCCTCGTCCAGCGTCTGCACCACGCGGGCGCGCGCCAGCACGTCGGTGGCGCCGCTGGAGCGCTGCAGGGTTTCTTCGCGTTGCAGCACGTCGGGCCAGCGCGGGCGCACCAGCACCAGATCGTCAAAACCCATCACCTTCATGGCACGCGCGGCGGCCCCCACATTGCCCGCGTGGCTGGTCTCTATCAGGATGAAGCGGGTCTGCACGGCATGGCCTTTCGTTTGCGCGGGGGCTGACGCCCGGGTAAAATCGCGTTATTGTCGCTGTCATCGCGCAGCACCACCCTCGTTCCTCACACAATTCATGTCCTCCCACCTGCACCCCATGCTCAACGTGGCCATCAAGGCCGCACGCGCCGCTGGCGCCATCATCAATCGCGCCGCGCTCGACGTCGAATCGGTCCGCATCTCTGCCAAGCAGACCAACGACTTCGTCACCGAAGTCGACCATGCCGCCGAAAAAGCCATCATCGAGACGCTGCTGGGTGCCTACCCTGACCACGGCATCTGGGCCGAGGAATCGGGTCGACGGGAGGGCAAGGCCCATGGCCGCAAGCACACCTGGATCATCGATCCGCTGGACGGCACCACCAACTTCATCCACGGCTTCCCGGTCTACTGCGTCAGCATTGCGCTGATGTACGAAGGCAAGGTGGAACAGGCCGTGGTTTACGACCCCACCCGCAACGACCTGTTCTGCGCCACCAAAGGGCGCGGTGCCTACCTGAACGACCGCCGCATCCGCGTGGCCAAGCGCACCATGCTGCGCGACTGCCTGCTGAGCACGGGCTTCCCCTTCCGCCCGGGCGACCAGTTCAAGACCTACATGAACCTGCTGACGGAAGTGATGCCGCGCGTGGCGGGCGTGCGCCGCCCTGGCGCTGCCGCGCTGGACCTGGCCTACGTGGCCGCTGGCTTTTCGGACGGCTTCTTTGAAACGGGCCTGCAACCCTGGGACATGGCCGCTGGCGCCCTGCTGGTGACCGAGGCAGGTGGCCTGATCGGCAACTTCACCGGCGAGGCCGACTTCCTGGAGCAGAAGGAATGCCTGGCCGCCAACCCGCGCATCTACGGCCAGCTGGTGAGCATGCTGGGCAAGTACAGCAAGTTTGCCAGCGCTGGCGACAAGGCCACCGTGCGCCATGCCTTGCAGGCAGAGGCAGAGGCAGAAGAAACGAGCACCGAAGCCAGCGACGAAGGCACCAGCGCCGAGTAATCCCCCCTCTTTGCGGGGTGGCGTCTGAATTGGGGTGGCTTGAACAGATGACTTGCCTTACCATCATTTGTATCAAGCAGTCTGGATGCCCATGACCACATTCACCCCAACCGTCCCGCCCTGCAAGGCCTGCCAGGACGCGAAGCCCCTGAGCTTCGAGTTCAGCATGGCCTTCCAGCCCATCGTGGACGTGACCACCCAGGAAGTATTTGCCTACGAGGCACTGGTGCGGGGCCATGCGGGCGGCAGCGCCAGCGAGGTGCTGGACCAGGTCAACGAGGACAACCGCTACCTGTTCGACCAGTCGTGCCGGGTCAAGGCGGTGGAACTGGCGGCCCGTCTGGGCCTGGGCCAGTACATCAGCATCAACTTCCTGCCCAACGCCGTCTACGAGGCAGCCACCTGCATACGCGCCACGCTCCAGGCAGCAAGGCAGTACGGTTTTCCCACCGAACGCTTGATCTTCGAGATCACGGAAAACGAAAAGGTGGTGGACAAGGACCACCTCAAGCGCATCATTCAGGAGTACCGGCGCCAAGGGTTCAAGACCGCCATCGACGACTTCGGCGCGGGCTACTCCGGCCTGAACCTGCTGGCCGAGTTCCAGCCGGACATCATCAAGCTGGACATGGCGCTGGTGCGCAACATCGACCAGGATCCGGTGCGGCAGGCCATCGTCCAGGGCATCCTCGGGGTGTGCAAGGCCCTGAACATCGACGTGATTGCCGAGGGGGTGGAATCCCCGGCCGAGTACGAATCCCTGCGGGCCATGGACGTGCGGTACTTCCAGGGCTACCTGTTCGCCCGGCCGGCCTTTGAGCGGCTGCCCGAGGTTTCCTGGCCCGGTTAAGCCGCCAGAGCCACCTGATTGCGGCCCTGCGCCTTGGCCTCGTAAAGGGCGCGGTCCACACGCCGCAGCAAGTCCGCCTCGCTTTCGCCCTCACGCCATTGGCCCACCCCGAAAGAGATGGTGATCGGTCCGGCGTCGGGGTCGGTGTTGGCCGCCACCGTAACGCGGATGCGTTCGGCCAGTTCCCGGGCCGCTTCCACCTTGGCACCGGGCAGCACGATCAGGAACTCCTCGCCTCCCCAGCGCGTCACGGCGTCGCTGGCACGCACCCGGTCTGCCAGCGTGCCTGCCACGCCCATCAGCACGCGGTCACCCACGGGGTGCCCGTGCGCGTCATTGATCTGCTTGAAGTGGTCCACGTCACCCAGGATGACCGAATAGGGTTCACCCGATTCGACGGCCGACGCTTGGCACAGCTTGAGCTCCACCTCACCGGCCCTGCGGTTGAGCAGGCCGGTGAGCTTGTCGCGGTTGGCCAGTTCACGCAGCGCCCGCTCACGCTGCACGATGCTGCTGATGTCCTTGGAGATGCTGACGTAGTGGCTGATGCGGCCGTGCTCGTCGCGCAGCGGGGCAATGCTTTGCTCGGCGTGGTAGTGCTCGCCGCTCTTGCGCCGGTTGGTGAAGGTCGCACGAAAATTCTCGCCTCGGGCCAGCGCCAACCGCAGACCTTCGTAAAAGCTGCGGTCGTGTGTGCCGGACTTGAGCAGCTCCGGCGTCCGCCCGAGGACCTCGTCTGCCGCGTAGCCGGTGAGCTGCTCGAACGCCCGGTTCACAAACACGATGCGGGCTTCAAGGTCGGTGATCAGGATGGGTGCGTGGGCCGCGTTCAGCGCCTTGGCCAGCAGGTCGCGCTCCTGCTCGGCCCGCACCCGCGGCGTGATGTTCTGCTGCACCGACACGTAGTGGCAGATGTTGCCCGCTCCATCGCGCATCGGCGAGATGTTCCACTCAACGTGGTAAGGCGTGCCATCCTTGCGGTAGTTCACCGCCACGCCCTGGAAGTAACGCCCTTCCTGCAAACATAGGCGCAGGCGTTGCAGCACGGCGGGATCGGTGTCTGGCCCCTGCAGGATGCGAGGGGACTGGCCCAGCAGTTCGGCCTCGGTGTAGCCCGTCATTTCGCAGAACGCCGGGTTGCAATACTCGATGCGCGGGCCGCCGTCGGCCAGGTTGGCATCGGTGATCAACACGGCGTTGAAGGACTGTGCTACTGCCGCTTCCAGCAGTGCCGCCATGGGAGACGGTGAAGGCATTGTGTGGTTCGCAAACAGTGGGGGGTGCCAGACCGGAACGTTGATTGTGCAGCGAAAATGGTTGCTGCTGCCAGCCAGTGGACTCTCGCCACTGGCCGGTCGATGACAATACGGGCTTGGCCCGCTGGCCGCGCACGAGCGCGGCACCGCCTTCACCCGACTCCATGAACCACACCGCACCGAGAGACCCTGCCGGGGGCAAGGAACATACCCCCATGATGGCGCAGTACCTGCGCCTCAAGGCCGACCACCCCAGCACCCTGCTGTTCTACCGCATGGGGGACTTCTACGAGCTGTTCTACGAAGACGCCGAGAAGGCCGCGCGGCTGCTCGACATCACGCTGACCAAGCGCGGCCAGTCCGCAGGCGAGCCGGTGGTGATGGCAGGCGTGCCCTTCCACTCGGTGGAAACCTATCTGGCACGGCTCATCAAACTGGGCGAATCGGTGGCCATTTGCGAGCAGATTGGCGACCCGGCCACCTCCAAGGGCCCGGTGGAACGCAAGGTGGTGCGTGTGGTCACCCCCGGCACGCTGACAGATGCCGAACTGCTGAACGACAAGAGCGAATCGCTGCTGCTGGCGGTGCACCAGGGCGCGCGCGCCACCTGCGGCCTGGCGTGGCTGAGCGTGACGCAGGGCGTGCTGCACCTGGCGCAGTGCCCCGCCGACGAGTTGCGTGCCTGGATTGTGCGCATCGGCCCCAGCGAGTTGCTGCACAGCGCCGAGGTGAGCCCCTCGTTTGAGCAGAACCTGCAGGAGCTGCAACGCCAATGGCCCGCGCTGGCCGCCAACGGCGGGCAAGCCCGCCTGAGCCTGGCCTTGCGCCCCGCCTGGGCCTTTGACGGCTCTTTAGGTGAACGCAAGCTGTGCGAGCAGCTGCAGGCTGCCAGCCTGGCCGGCTGGGGCGCGCAAGACTTGCCCGATGCACACGCTGCCGCATCTGCCCTGCTGGACTACGCCGAACACACCCAGGGCCGCGTGCTGGCCCACGTGCGCCAGTTGCAGGTGGCCCGCCCGCAGGCCTTCATCGACCTGCCCGCCACCACCCGCCGCAACCTGGAGCTGACGCAGACGCTGCGCGGTGAATCGTCGCCCACGCTGTTCTCGCTGCTGGATACCTGCCAGACCGGCATGGGCAGCCGCGAACTCAAGCGCTGGCTGCTGGACCCCCCGCGCGAACGCGATACCGCCCGCGCCCGCCTGCAGGCCATTGGCGCCTTGCGCGCGGGCTTGCACGGGCCATTGCGCCAGGCGCTGAAAGGTGCGGCAGACGTGGAACGCATCACCGCCCGCGTGGCGCTGCGCCAGGTGCGCCCGCGTGAACTGGTGGGGCTGGGCCAGACGCTCGAAAAAGCCGCCAGCCTGTCGCTGGGGCTGCAACAGGCGCTGCACAGCCTGGCCGCCAGCAATGCGGGCGGCGCCTCCCCCCTGCTCGCCCGGCTGGCCGAACAGTTGCAGCCGCCCGAGGGCTGTGCCGTGCTGCTGCACCGCGCCCTGCTGCCCGAACCCGCCGCGCTGGTGCGCGACGGCGGCGTCATCAACCACGGGTATGACACCGAACTGGACGAACTGCGCGCCATCCAAAACAACTGCGACGGCTTCCTGCTCGACCTGGAAACCCGCGAGCGCGAACGCACGGGCATTGCCAACCTGCGTGTGCAGTTCAACAAGGTGCACGGCTTCTACATCGAAGTCACGCAGGGCCAGCTGGGCAAAGTGCCTGACGACTACCGCCGCCGCCAGACGCTGAAGAACGCCGAACGCTTCATCACCCCCGAGCTGAAGGCTTTTGAGGACAAGGCCCTGAGCGCGCAGGAGCGCGCCCTGGCCCGCGAAAAGTGGCTGTACGAAGGCCTGCTGGACGAACTGCAGAACCACGTGCCCGCGCTGGGCGAACTGGCCCGCGCCATTGCCGCGCTGGACGCACTGTGCGCCCTCGCCGAACGTTCGCTCACGTTGAACTGGTGCGAGCCCGAATTCGCGCTGGAGCCCTGCATCGAAATCCGAGGCGGGCGCCACCCGGTGGTGGAAGCGCGCCTGAACGAAACCGGCGCAGGCCCCTTCATCCCCAACGACACTGTCATGGGCCCCAAGGCCCGCATGCAGGTCATCACCGGCCCCAACATGGGCGGCAAATCCACCTACATGCGCCAGGTGGCCGTGATTGCGCTGCTGGCCAGCATGGGCAGCTACGTGCCCGCCACACGCTGCCGCCTGGGCCCGCTGGACGCCATTCACACCCGCATTGGCGCGGCAGACGACCTGGCCAACGCCCAGTCCACCTTCATGCTGGAGATGACCGAGGCCGCGCAGATACTTCACGGCGCCACGCCGCACAGCCTGGTGCTGATGGACGAGATCGGGCGCGGCACCTCCACCTTCGACGGGCTGGCACTGGCTTCGGCCATTGCCACACACCTGCACGACAAGGTCAAGGCCTTCACGCTGTTCGCCACGCACTACTTCGAGCTGACGGAATTCCCCGCCAGCCACCACGCGGCCATCAACGTGCACGTGAGCGCGGTGGAAGCGCACGGGCGCGACATCGTCTTCCTGCACCAGATCGAGCCCGGCCCCGCCAGCCGCAGCTACGGCGTGCAGGTGGCCCGCCTGGCCGGCGTGCCCGGCGCCGTGGTGCAGCATGCCCGCCACGCGCTGGAAGCGCTGGAAACCCACAGTGCCCAGGCACAAGCCCAGGTGGATTTGTTTGCCCCGCCGCCCGCAGCGGCTGCGCCCGAACCCAGCCGCGTGGAACAGGCCCTGGCCCAGATCGACCCCGACGCCCTCAGCCCGCGCGAGGCGCTGGAACAACTCTATTCCCTCAAAAAACTGCAGCAACAGCCATGACCTACTGCGTCGCCGTCAAACTCAACGCCGGTCTCGTCTTCCTTTCCGACTCGCGCACCAACGCCGGGCTGGACCAGATCAGCACCTTCCGCAAGATGATCGTGTACGAGAAGCCGGGCGACCGCTTCATGTGCCTGCTGTCGGCGGGCAATCTGAGCATCTCGCAGTCGGTGCGCGAGATTCTGCAGGTTGAACAGCTCAAGAGCGAACACGGGGACGAGCCCATCACCATCTGGAACGCCAAGAGCATGTTCGATGCCGTGCGCGTGCTCGGCGCCGCCGTGCGCCATGTGCACGAGCGCGACGGTGAGGCACTCAAGCGCAACGGCGTGGACTTCAACGTCAGCATGATCTTCGGCGGGCAGATCGGGGGCGAAGGCATGCGCCTGTTCCAGGTCTATTCCCCCGGCAACTTCATTGAAGCCACGCCCGAAACGCCCTTCTTCCAGATCGGTGAAAGCAAGTACGGCAAACCCGTGCTGGACCGCGTCATCACCCCCAACACCCCGCTGGACGAAGCCGCCAAGTGCCTGCTGGTGTCCATGGATTCCACGCTCAAGTCCAACCTGTCGGTGGGCCTGCCGCTGGACCTGGCCGTGTACGAGGCGGGCCGTCTCGCAAGCGACAAGATCGTTTGCATCGACGAGCAAAATCCTTACTTCCGCATGCTGCGCGGCACCTGGGGCCAAAAGCTGCGCGAGGTGTTCGACGGCATTGAAGACCCCGCCTGGGATGGCGGCGCCACCGCCACCCCGCTGCTGACCCCCAGTGTGCGCAGCCAGCCGCTGAAGAAGATCACCAACGCCAAGGAGAAACTGGTCTGATGAAACCGCCGCGCGCCACCGTTGAAGCCCACCCGCTGGTTGTGTTTTCGCACGGCAACAGCTTCCCCGGGGCCACCTACGGCGTGCTGTTTCGCAGCCTGCGCGCGCGGGGTTATCAGGTCAAGGCGGTGGACAAGTTCGGGCACGACCCGCGCTTTCCTGTGACCAGCAACTGGCCGCACCTGGTGGAGCAACTGGCCGAGTTCGCCGCCGAGGCCGCCGCTGGCCACGAAGGGCCGCTGTACCTGGTGGGCCACTCGATGGGCGGCTTCTTGAGCCTGATGTGCGCCGCCACCCACCCCTTGCTGGCGGGCGTGCCGGTGAAAGGCGTGGTGATGCTGGATTCACCCGTGCTGGGCGGCTGGCGCGCACGCACGCTGCAACTCGTCAAGCAAACCCAGTTGATCGGTGCCCTGTCACCCGGGCAGGTGAGCCGCAAGCGCCGCAACACCTGGCCCGACGAACAAGCCGCCTGGGAGCACTTTGCCCACAAGAAGGCCTTTGCCCGTTGGGACCCGCAGGTGCTGCGCGATTACATACAGCACGGCACGCGCGACGAAGCCACGCCCAGCGGCACGCGCCGCGTGCTGTGCTTTGACCGCGACGTGGAAACGCGCATCTACAACACCCTGCCCCACAACCTGGACCGCCTGCTGCGCCGCCACCCACTGCAATGCCCGGTGGCCTTCGTGGGCGGCACGCGTTCGGCCGAGATGAAGCAGGTGGGCATGGCCATGACGCACAAGCTGGTGGGCAAAGCCCCCGGCGACCGCCTGCAGATGGTGGAAGGCAGCCACCTGTTCCCCATGGAAAAACCGCTGGACACGGCCGCCGCCGTGGACCGTGCGCTGCGCAGCTTCGGCTGAGTGCTGGCCGCGCGGCCAGCCCAGGCTATTCAGACCATTCAGGCCGCCCAGTTCACCCAGCCCATGGCCGCGGTGACCAGAATCAACACCCCGAACACGATGCGGTACCAGGCAAAGGGCACAAACGTGTGGCTGGCCACGTAGCGCAGCAGCCATTTGACGCAAACCCAGGCCGAGACGAACGACACCACCAGGCCGACCAGGAACAGCGGCACGTCCTCCATGCCCAGCAGGCTGCGGTGCTTGTAAAGGTCGTATGCCGCCGCACCGAACAGCATGGGAATGGCCAGGAAAAAGCTGAACTCGGTAGCGCTGCGCCGTGAGAACCCCAAGGCCATGGCCCCGATGATGGTGGCCCCAGAACGGCTCACGCCGGGAATCAGCGCCAGGCACTGGATCAGGCCCACGCCCAGCGCGTCGTACCACCGCACCACGTCCACGTCGTCTATGCGGTGCGCAGGCTGGCGTGCCTGCCGCGCCTCCACCCAGAGCATGACGAACCCGCCAACGATGAAGCCCAGAGCCACCACCAGCGGGTTGAACAGCACACCTTTGATGACGTCGATGAACAGCACGCCCGCCAGTGCTGCGGGAAAGAAGCCGATCAGCACGTTGGCGGTGAAGCGCTGCGCCTGCGCCTCACGGGGCAGACCGATCAACGTGGACAGCAACCGCTGCAGATAGATGGAAACGATGGCAAGAATGGCGCCGGTCTGGATCACCACCTCGAAGACCTTGATCTTCTCGCCCGGCATGTCGAGCAGGGCGGCCGCCAGAATGAGGTGGCCCGTGGAGGAAACGGGGATGAATTCGGTCAGACCTTCGACCACGCCCATCAGGGCGGCTTTGATCAGGAGTACGGCGTCCATGCTCGGGGGGTTGTCGGCAAAGCCAAGAGTGTAGGGCTTTGCCGACGCGGCCCGGCATCAACGCGCGCGGCCGCCGAAGTGCCGGTCAGCGGTATCTGCCGTCGCGGCGGTCCCAGCGGTCGTTGCGGTCGTCCCAGTGCCGGTCATCCCAGCGGTAGCCGTGGCCATGCTTGTGTTTGTGCTTGCGGTGCCCAGGCGGCACCCAGCCAATTACCTGGGGCGCAGGGGCCACCACCACCGTAGCCGGCGGGCCGTAAATGACGCGAGGCACCGGGCGCACCACGACGGGCGGCGACACCACCACCGGGTAGCTGGGGTAAGCCACCACCACCGGCGGCGCGTTGCTTATGCCCACGCTGACGCCAGGTTGGTGCACACCCACCGACCAGTACACGTCTGCCGCATGCGCGAACCCGCCACCGGCCAGTGCCATGCCCAGTGCCCCGGCCGCGACCAGATGCCGTGCCCACGTGCCACGGGTGGAACGCAGGTAGGAATTGGGGTTCAAGTTGCTCATGAGAATCTCCTGTGTTGTACGGCACAGGGGTGCCGACACCTGCATTACATGGCAGATCGGGCTTCACATGCGCACACGGCCTGTGAAGTTCGTATCCAGGTGTTAACGACCCCCTAAAATGCCCAGGATGAGCTCCACCCCCCACACCAACGCGCCCAGCGAAGGCGCCGAACACAAGCCCAGCAACTTCCTGCGCCAGATCATTGAACACGACCTGGCCCAGGGCACCTACGCCACGCGCAAATGGGGCGGCAGCCCCGGCGACGCCGCCCACCACGAGGCAGGCGTGCCCGACCCGGCCAAGATCCGCACCCGCTTTCCGCCCGAGCCCAACGGCTACCTGCACGTGGGCCACGCCAAGAGCATCTGCCTGAACTTTGGCCTGGCGCGCGACTACGGCGGCGTGTGCCACATGCGCTTTGATGACACCAACCCCGAGAAGGAAGACACGGAATACGTGAACTCCATCCTCGACGCGGTGCAGTGGCTCGGGTTCAAGTGGGAAGCCAACGGCCAGAACCACCTGTACCAGGCCAGCGACTACTTCGACTTCATGTACCGCGCGGCGGAATGCCTGATTGAAGCGGGCCACGCCTATGTGGACGAGCAGACGGCCGAAGAAATGCGCACGAACCGGGGCGACTTTGGCAAACCCGGTGTGAACAGCCCGTTCCGCAGCCGCACGCCTGCCGAGAACCTCGCGCGCTTTCGCGAAATGCGCGACGGCAAACTGGCCGACGGCGCTGCCGTGCTGCGCGCCAAGATCGACATGGCCAGCCCCAACATCAACCTGCGCGACCCGGCCATTTACCGCATACGCCGCGCCACGCACCACAACACGGGCGACAAATGGTGCATCTACCCGATGTACACCTTTGCCCACCCCATTGAAGACGCGCTGGAGCAAATTACCCACAGCATTTGCACGCTGGAGTTTGAAGACCAGCGCCCCTTCTACGACTGGCTGCTGGAGCGCCTGACCGAAGGTGGCCTGCTGAAGGCCCCGCCCCCGCGCCAGTACGAATTTGCCCGCCTGAACCTGACTTACGTGATAACCAGCAAGCGCAAGCTGGCGCAACTGGTGAACGAAGGCAAGGTGAGCGGCTGGGACGACCCGCGCATGCCAACCATTGTGGGCCTGCGCCGCCGTGGCTACACGCCCGAAGCCATTCAACTGTTTGCCGAACGCATAGGCGTGACCAAGAGCGACAGCTGGATTGACTACAGCACGCTGGAAGGCTGCCTGCGCGAAGACCTGGAAAACAAGGCCCACCGTGGCATGGCCGTGCTGGACCCGGTGAAGCTGGTGCTGACCAACTGGACCGAAGCCTTTGGCAGCGACGCCTACACCGAGGAATGCACGCAGCCCGCCCTGCCCCACTCGGCCTTGGCCGAAGGGCAGACCCCGCCGCCCGAGCGCCGCTTCAAGATTGGCAAAGAGGTGTGGATTGAGCGCGAGGACTTTGAAGAAGTACCGGCCAAGGGCTACAAGCGCCTGTTCCCGGGCAACGTGGTGCGCCTGAAGGGCGGCTACGTGATCGAATGCACCGGCTGCGCCCGCGACGCCAACGGCCAAGTGACCGAGGTGCACGCCAAGGTAATACCCGGCACCAAGAGCGGCACCCCCGGCGCCGACAGCGTGAAGGCCAAGGCCGCCATTACGTGGGTGGGCGTGAACGACGGCGTACAAGCCGAAGTGCGCCTGTACGACCGCCTGTTTACCGAAGCCCAGCCCGACGCGGGGGGCAAGAACTTCCTGGACGCACTGAACCCCGACAGCCTGAAGGTGGTGACGGCCTACGTGGAACCGTCACTGGCCGCTGCGCAGCCGGACCAGAAGTTCCAGTTCGAACGGCACGGGTACTTTGTGGCCGACCGGGTGGAGCATGGGGTGGGTGGGAAGGTCGTGTTCAACCGGGTGACGGGGTTGAAGGATAGCTGGGGGAAGTGATTTCCTGAAAACAGCAAAGGAACCAGCAGACCATTAAGTTTTCTGGTTTCTTAGTTGGAAATCTGACGCCCCAAAAAGAAGATTGGCTCGCGATCAAAAAAATTAATTCGCACACAAACGCTCATCTCAACAACACACAGGGAGAGACCATGACGAGAACACATCTTAAAAAGATAACAATCGAAAAATTTCGTGCACTAAACAACGTCGAGGTTGATTTCGGGGAATACATTACTGTCATTTGCGGAAAGAACGGAACATCCAAGTCTTCCATCCTCGGAATTGCAGCGCAAATATTTAGCTTTGACAAAGACTACAATACAGGGGCAAGTCTACGCAACTTTAAGCAAATCAGCAGCAAAGGCTTCAAATCCCAATACAAAGAACACATCAGAATATCTGAAAAATTTGATGTACCCGGTTCTTTGTCGGCCAGCATTCTTCTTCACGAAGGCTACACAGATCAGGTTGCCACAGCCAATCTGGAGTTGATGACACGGACAGACGACGAAACCAAAAGAATATTACCGCGTCCTGTCATCAGAAAAAATAGCACAGCCATCGGGAACACAAGCAGAAACTTCACTCACCCAGTGATTTTCTTAAGCCTGAAGCGCTTATACCCAATTGCAGACCGCGACTACAAGGCGATTGATTTCGAGTATTTAAAATCTCACGAACAGGAATTCATTGCACTCACCAATGAACTATTGAATCGAAATTCAACACAAGCCACTGGCACTCACGGGACAATCACATCTGCCGTCGCCCATGGCGAAAATTACAACCACGAGTCGGTTTCGGCTGGCGAAGACAATGCAGGCCAAATCATCATGGCACTGCTATCATTCAAAAAACTCAAGACAGAATATGCAGACTATAAGGGTGGGTTACTACTAATTGACGAGGCTGATGCCGGGCTGTTTCCAACAGCACAAATTAATCTACTGAAGATCTTTGAACGCGAATGTAGAAAACTCGATTTGCAAGTGGTTATGACGTCTCACTCCCCTGTCATGATCGAATATGCACACGAGCAAAGTCAGCATCAACACAGCAAAAAATTCAAAACCGTCTACCTGAGCAATACATATGGATCAGTTCAGGTGATGCAGGACTGGTCTTGGGCGAAGATCAGTGCCGATATACACACAAAAACAATCAGCGCCGGCCCCAAAATTACGCTTCCGAGTATAAACATTTACTTTGAAGACAAAGAGGCGGAAGACTTCTTCTCAGCATTAATACACAGGCAGCCAATTAAAAAGTTCTTGAATCAGATGTCAGGGATCAAGATGGGCTGCGCAAACTACGTATACCTACTTGACAGAAAGATTCCAGAATTTTTCACCAATAGCATTGTTTGCTTGGATGCCGATGCCAAATCACTCATCAAAGGAAAACACTTTAAAACAGTAGCCCTGCTCCCAGGCGATTTACCACCGGACCAACTGATCTTCGAACATCTCTACAACTTGCCACCCGAAGATCCATTCTGGAACAACAATCTTCAGTTTTCTCGCGACGTCTTCACCAACTCAGCCGGACGCGAGGCAATTCGAGAACTAAACATAAACGGCAACAAAGTCAATTTAAAAGAACGCCTAGCAGCTTACGGCGGCAACAAAGTAAAGCGGGATATTTTCAAAACGTTCTACAACTCGATAGACTTTCAACCTCTAGTTGCTTCAAGCGTTAAACCGCACAATGCATGGCGACACTGGGTGGAAAACAATCCCGAGGCAACCAACGCCTTCTTGGAGAACTTCAAGGCGGGACTATTCAGCGTCATGAAAGAAGGCTACGCCGTTGACGACACCAAACTAGCCGCACTGGAAATCAAGCTTAAGAAGGTGGCCAATGTTCTCAAATAGACTCTACAGTCCATTACGCTACCCTGGCGGCAAAGCCCCTTTTGCCCCGTTCATTGCCAAGATAATGCAGGTCAATGACGTAGCGGGCGGGCATTACCTAGAACCCTATGCGGGAGGAGCGGGAGTCGCACTTGATTTACTGTTTCAAGGGCATGCAAGCCATATTCATATCAACGACGCAGACCCAGCGGTGTATGCGTTTTGGGCATCTGTAACGCAGCATTCTGAGGAACTGCTTGAACTGCTTTCCTCGACTCCGATCACCATCGAGGAATGGTTCAAGTGGCGCTCGATAATTCGCGATGACTGTCAATCCAGCCTGGTGGAAAAAGGCTTTGCCACGTTATTCATGAACAGGACCAACCGCTCTGGAATTTTAAAAGCTGGCGTCATTGGCGGAAAAAACCAAGACGGCATTTATAAACTGGATGCCCGTTTTAAGAAGGATGTAATTGCCGCGCGAATTAAGGAGATTGCTCGACGATCAAAAGACATCACCGTGTACAGCGAAGATTCTTTAGCTCTCCTAAAACGATGCAAAGAGTTTCTACCAATGCGCTCCCTGATTTACCTTGACCCTCCTTACTACGTAAAAGGCAAAGGACTGTACCGCAACTATTACGAGCATGATGATCACGTTGCGATAGCGGAAACTATCAGGGCAAAGAATTTCAAACGGCACTGGGTCGTTTCCTACGACAATGCTGATGAAATTCGCGCTATGTATCAACTCGTCAACGCCAAAACATATGGACTCAACTACACAGCCCAACGTCGCTATGTGGGTAATGAAGTTATGTTTTTCAGTCAAGACCTAATTATTTCAGACAACGACATCCCTCAGACAAAACAAGTCGCCTGACAACTATTAAACAGAAAAACCCAACGTTCGCCAAAAAACGCTCGGATCTGGCATTACCTTTTGCCTATAGCCGGGCAGCGAACCTCCCGGCCCCACTCGCCCCAATCACCAACCGCTGCGTCGCCCGCGTAGCCCCCACATAGAACAGCCGCGCCTCCTCGCGCTCGTCCTCGCCCGGCGTGGGCATGTGCCCCACGCCCACCAGCGCCACCACGGGGAATTCCAGCCCCTTGCTAAGGAAGGTCTGCACAACCACCGCTGACGCGGCCGTTGTCGGTTGATTTTTCAGATGACGACATTGCTGGGC